>JBPEWW010000471.1:0-2832 GCA_052032275.1 Alteromonas sp.
GCGTGGGCAACCAGAGTATGCAGTTTTTTTTCATCCCTGGCTGCTGCGAATACGGTCGCGCCACAAACCACTAGCTGCTCCACTATCCGCTGACCGATCCCACCGGTCGCACCGGTGACCAGCACACTGGTATCCTGCAAGCTGGCGTTAAAACGCGACATCATATCTGGCCAGAATTGTCTTGGCTTTGCCAACTGAGCTCATGTCGATAATGTCATCAGTATCCAGCATGACGTCAAAGGTATTTTCTAACTCGGCTATTAAAATCATGTGCGCAGTCGAGTCCCACTCTTTGATGGTGTTGTACTGCAGGTCATCTACCACTGCATCAGGTGTTACACCTAAAGCGTCGCAAAACGCTTTGGTAAGTTTGTCGTTATTGTTCACGTAATTACCCTGAGATTTATCGGTTTAGCAGACGCTTAATCGGCGCCGTTTTCGCCTGGTACGCTTCCTGACTCAACGTTAGTGTCACCCATGCGTCTTCCTTGGTTACTTCATAACCCAGCTGAGCATTGTACTTGAGAGCGGCTGCGTTTTCAGCTTTAACAACTGCCATGAACCCCTTCGTACCCAGGATATCAAAACAGTAATCGTACATGGCCAATGTAGGCGAGAAGGCAAGAATATTTCCCTGATATGCCGGCTCACCAATATACAGGCCTGGCTCCAGCCACGCAGCCGTAGCCACCGGCGTCATCGCATTCACACTTTTAATGTTCGTGACACCGACAGGCTTGCCTTTGTAGCAACAAACCCAGTGACGTTGACTTGCATCGCTTTGTACTCGCGTAAACCAGGCCTGGTGGTCGCGTGGCGTAATCAGATCTGAATGCACCATCTGCCGGCGCACAAACTCGCTGTTCCGCCATCGCAGTAATGTGGATAAATCCTGCTGCTGGACCGGGGCCAGTTTCACCTGATAACCCTCAATACAAACCTGATTCCCCGAGCCAGACATACTAATCATGTAGCACTCCCGCCAGCGCAGTCAACACGCGTTCTGCCCCCCGCGCATCGTAATACTGGCCGGCCTTGTGGTGCATTTCACTAAGCGTGCTGCCATCCTCATACAGCGCCAGTGCCCGGTTTGCCAATCTCTCAACCGGTTGCCCGGCGCTCATGACTTCACACCAGCCTTCACTTGCTGCTTGCTCTGACGCAGCCAGTTGATTATCGGCAACTGTGATCAGTAATGCCGGTGTCTGACAAACACCTATTTCAAACTGGCTGCCCCCGGCAGCACTCACGGCAAGCCGGGCATGCCCCCATGCCGCAGGCATATCCTGGCAGTCGTGGATATGCTGCGCCGGAAAACTCGCTGACCGGCACGCTTCTTTAATGGCTGCAAGTTGCGTATTGGCAGGGCCGGTAATCACACGTACTGGCATATCCGCCCCGGCCTGTTCAAAGGCGGCGATGAAGTTTGCCGTCAGGCCTGCCGGATCGCTCCCCCCGAAGCACATCACCACCCCATGCCGCTGCTCAAACGGTATCGGTTCCCAGTGACGAAAACCAATCCGCAGCAACCGATAGTCCCTCCCTGTGCACAGGGCAGCCCGCGGTGCAGCGCGATGATAGTCAGTATTCAGATGTGTAGTGGCCGGGTTAACGATAATGTCCGCCAGCTCAGTTAATCGGCATTCACCGTCATCCATCACCATAGTCAAGTCGGCCTGGATGGCAAGTTCACGGGCTTGCTGAATGGGGATCGTGTACCCATCCAGGACCAGTACACTGGTTCCGGACAAGCTAAGCTGCTGTCGCAATTCGCTGACTTGTTGGTCTGAATTGCACGTGTGCACAACAAAATTCCACTCATGTTGCGCGCGGGCTATCTCTGCCGCTTCCGGTGTCAGCACAAAGACACTTTCCAGGCCTTGCTCCTCGGCCGCCTGTGCCAGGGCCATACAGCGAAACAGATGCCCCACCCCTGCACTCTGACTGGCTTCCACCCAAAAAACTAATCGCGTCACGGACGGATATGCTCCCATTGCAGGGCCGTGCCTTTAGGCATATCGGCGGCAGCCACTTTGCCTATCACGTCATTCCAGTGTCGGGGTGCCATGCCGTAAGCCGGGCGCACAATTTTCAAGTTGGAGGCATCCAGCACATCGCCGGCTTTTACAGCCTGACTGACATAAATGGAACGCCGGTATTGCTTGGCTGCCACTTCGGCCTGGGTGCCGCCATATCTGACCTGCCCAAGTCCCTGCCAGGCCCGGTGCGTTTCTCTGACCAGTGCAGCCAATTCGGCAGGTTCCAGCGAGAACTCGGCGTCGACCCCGCCGGCCTGGCGATCTAACACAAAATGCTTCTCAATGACTGTCGCGCCCAGGGCGACGGAGGCCACAGCAACACCAATGCCACCAGAATGATCACTGAGGCCCACCTGGCAACCAAAGGCGTCGCGCATGTTGGGGATGGTGCGCAAATTCGTGTTATTCGGCTCTGCAGGGTACGTGCTGGTGCACTTCAGCAAAATAATGTCTTTGCAGCCATGAGAATGCGCGCAGGCGACGGCTTCTTCAATTTCCCGTAATGATGCCATTCCGGTGGACATAATGAGTGGCTTTCCCTTGCTGGCTGCGTGCGCAATAAGGGGCAGATCGGTTAACTCAAAGGAGGCGATTTTAAAGCATGGCACGTTCAGGCCATTTAAAAAATCTACTGCCTGGGCATCAAACGGTGAGCTAAACGCCAGCATGCCATGCTGTTTGGCGCGGTCAAACAGTGACTCGTGCCACTCGTAGGGTGTGGCGGCCTTTTCATATAAGGCGTGCAACTTCTCGCCGGCCCACAGGCTGTCAGCTTCTGCGATCACAAAGTCAC
>JBPEWW010000472.1:0-7515 GCA_052032275.1 Alteromonas sp.
CGCAAACGAGACTGTGCATGCAGCGGCGTCAGGTTTTCAAACAGGATTTTGGTGCGGGAGTTTTCCGGCTTATCGAAGTTAACTTCGCGAATTTTCAGCAGCGCAAAATAACGCTCACTGTCTTTTGGTGGGCGGATCTTGCCGGCAATGGTGTCGCCGGTACGCAGGTTGAAACGCCGGATTTGGCTGGGCGAGACGTAAATATCGTCCGGGCCGGCCAGATAAGACGAGTCAGCTGAGCGAAGAAAGCCAAAACCATCCTGAAGGATCTCCAGTACCCCGTCTCCGAAAATATCTTCACCGCTTTTGGCGTGCGCTTTCAGAATCGAGAAAATGATGTCTTGTTTTCTGGCTCGCGCCATATTTTCCAGGCCCATTTCCTCGGCCAGGTTGACCAATTCACTGATTGGTTTGTTCTTGAGTTCGGTTAAATTCATACTGGTGGGTCTTTGTGCTTGAACTTCGCTTACAGGACTATTAGTCACGACGTTGTCATTAGAATAGAGTTAAAATATGCCCGGATGTGGGCTAAGCAGAACGCTGCTCAGATGAGAGCTAACTGAACGTTAGCACCATAACTCAGCCCCGTCCAGCCTTTTAAGTCAATATGTTAAAAAAACTTACATATGACGGCGCAGCCGATACTGAGGGCCTGAGGCCTGATACGGCAATAAAAAAACCCGGTTCACTGAGTGACCCCGGGTTTTTCCTGAAACCTGCCTGAATTACAGGTTTTCGTTCAAGAACTCAGTCAGTTGGGTTTTAGACAGTGCGCCAACTTTAGTGGCTGCCACATTACCGCCTTTAAACAGCAGCAGCGTAGGAATGCCGCGGATACCGTATTTCGGTGGCGTCTCGTTATTTTCATCGACATTCAACTTACCAACTGTTAACTTGCCTTCATATTCGCTGGCAATTTCTTCGAGAATTGGCGCGATCATTTTACACGGGCCGCACCACTCAGCCCAGAAGTCAACCAGCACAGGACCGTCGGCATTGATAACATCTGCTTCGAACTTATCGTCAGTTAACTGGATAATTTTGTCGCTCATTCTTTTCTCCATAATTGGTCTGTCGCTGATTTGTCTCAGCTTTACCATAAGTGTTATATAGAAACTGTTTTTTAATGCAAGCACTGATAAGCTATAAGCTATGCAAACAACTCATTTAACTGATACTCACTTTTCCGACCTGCCGGTAAACCCGAAGGTTCTTGATGCCTTAAAGGCAGCTAACTTCACTCATTGCACGCCTATTCAGGCGCTGTCACTGCCGCCATTACTGGATGGCCTGGATATCGCAGGACAAGCGCAAACAGGCACGGGCAAAACCATCGCATTTTTGGTGGCCACTTTCCATTACCTGCTAAGCAAAGCAGAAAATGACGACGGCGGCAAACCAAAAGGGCCGCGCGCTATCATTATGGCGCCGACCCGCGAGCTTGCCGTGCAAATCTACAATGATGCAAAACTACTGAGTCAGCACACCGGCATATCGCTTGGGTTGATTTATGGGGGCGAAGGCTACCAAAGTCAACGGGAAACGCTGGAAGAAGGGGTGGACATCATCATCGGTACGACAGGCCGCATTCTGGACTATTATAAACAGAATATTTTCACCCTGGAACACATTCAGGTGGCGGTACTGGACGAAGCCGATCGCATGTTCGATTTAGGCTTTATTAAAGATATCCGCTATTTATTCCGGCGTATGCCCGCGGCGTCCAAGCGTCTGAGCATGCTGTTTTCGGCCACCTTAAGTTACCGGGTTCAGGAACTGGCTTACGAGCACATGAATAACCCTACCCATGTACAGGTTGAACCCGAACAAAAGACCGCCAGCCGGGTTGAAGAAGAATTGTTCTACCCGTCAGACGACGACAAAATGGCGCTGTTACTGACGCTGATGGAAGAAGAATGGCCGGATAAAGCCATTGTGTTTGCTAACACCAAGTCAGGCTGTGAGCGGGTTACCGACTGGCTGGCTGCCGATGGTCACCGGGTAGGTATGTTAAGCGGCGATGTGCCACAGAAGAAGCGTCTGGCCATTCTGGATGACTTTACCAAAGGCAACCTGGATATTCTGGTCGCGACAGACGTGGCCGCACGGGGGCTGCACATTGACCAGGTAACCCATGTCTTCAACTTTGATTTGCCAGACGATGCAGAAGATTACGTGCACCGGATTGGCCGCACCGGCCGTGCCGGTCGCAGTGGACACGCCATCAGTTTCGCATGTGAAAAATATGCCCTGAATTTGCCGGATATTGAGCAGTACATTCAGCATGCGATCCCGGTTACCGATTACGATAAGACGGCATTGCTAGACGATATCCGGCCGCCCAAACCCCGCCGTCGCCGTCCACCGAACAACCGCAACTCGCAACGCCGCGGGCGGGGCCGGGGCAAGCCGTCTAACCGCAACAACTAGCCTTATGCAGCCTGAAATTAAGCATGACACCCAAACCTACGGCGAATATTATGCCGCCGTAGATTTGGGCTCCAATAGCTTCCACATGGTCGTGGTGCATGTGGTAAATGGCAGCGTGCAAATTATCGGTAAGGTTAAACAAAAAGTGCGACTTGCCGCCGGGCTTGACGACACCATGGCACTGGATGATGTCAGCATGGAACGCGGCTGGCAGTGCCTGCAGACGTTTTCCGAACGCTTACAGGATATCCCCCCTTCCAATATCAAGGTAGTGGCTACCGCCACCCTGCGGCTGGCCACCAATGCGCGCGTGTTCATTCAGCGCGCAGAACAGATCCTGGGCCATAAGCTGGAAGTGATCAGTGGTGAAGAAGAAGCCCGGCAGATTTACCTGGGGGTGGCCTATACCTCGGCCAATCAGGGCAATACCCTGGTAATCGACATTGGCGGTGCCAGCACCGAAATTATCATTGGCAATGACATGCAGCCCATTCACTTGAAAAGTCTGGATATGGGCTGCGTGACGTTTATGGAGCGGTATTTCCCCGGCGGCATTATCACTCAGGCGCATTTTGAGCAGGCTAAACAGGCTGCGCGGGCGATGCTGGATGATGTGGCCGAAACGTTTTTATGTTTCGACTGGCACAATTGTCTGGGTGCCTCCGGTACCCCTCAGGCCATTACCGAGATCCTGGTCGCTCAGGGGATCAGCGATGCCATCCGGCTGGATTACCTGCGCGATCTGGAAGCCCAGTGTATCGCCTGTGGCAGCGTCGATCGCCTGGACATTACCGGTCTGGAGGCCAACCGCAAGCCTATCTTCCCCAGCGGCCTGGCGATTCTTATCAGCCTGTTTGAACGGTTACACATCCGCCATATGAACATCTCCGGCGGCGCCCTGCGGGAAGGCCTGATTTATGGCATGCTGGATAATTTGCAGGAAAACGACCGCCGTAAGCAGACGCTGAATCAGACGCTCAGCCGGTACCATATCGACAAGCCCCATGCGGAAGCTGTGCGTGGATTGGCCATTTCCTTATGCCATCAGTTGTGTGCGCAGCAGAATATCTGCCACCTGGACACCGAAGCCGTGCTGGGTGCAGCCGCTATGCTGCACGAGATTGGGTTGCACATTGAATACAAAAAGTACCATGAGCATGGTGCCTATATCCTGTCGCATATCGACCTGCCCGGCTTCACCCGCCTGCAGCGCACGGCCATACGGGATCTGGTTGGCCTGCACCGGTTAACGCTGGCCCCGGGATGCTTCGATAATTACCACGACGACGTTAAACCGATGCTGGAAGGCCTGCTACGGATCTTGCGAATTGCCGTGGTCCTGTGTCTGCGCAGGCAAAACAAACATATCCCGGAAGTTAAACTGACAGTTGAGGACAGTAAGTGGACACTTACTTTCCCTGATGGCTGGGTAAAAGCCCACCCGCTGATCAACGCCGAGATGGCTAACGAAGTCTGGTTGCAGCACCGGGCCGGCTGGGAGCTGATCTGCAATTAGCCTGACAGCCTACCGGCAGCAGTGCCGCCGGTATTCGCGCTACACGCTAATTGGTCGCCCGGGCCGCCAGCTGCTCCCGTAACATACTGTAAAAGTCGTTGATGCGTTCGGCATTTTTACCTAAATCACTTTTCCCCACCCGGGACTTGCTGCGCACGTCTACCAGCGTGTCGTCCCCTTTCGCGGTCAGCCGAATGACCACATCGTCTTTAAACCCCCACCAGGTGGTGGTGTCTGTCGCCTCAATGGTATTGTCTGCCGCATCCTGGCTAACCCGCTCCCAGCCCAGTTGCGCGACCGTGGCTTCAGCCGCGCTGTAGACCTCGGCGATGGGCTGCGGAAACAGCTGAGTTTTAATGTTCGGGTAGGCATCCAGTTGCTGGCGGGTCACCTCGCCCCCTTCGTAGGTTACCGGGTTAGGGGCATCCTGGCGCAGCGGGGCAATGGCCACAAATTCTGGCGGATTGGTCACATCAGTACTGATATCGTGGATAGGCGGCACCGAAGACGCCTGGCTCATCATGCGTAACGGCATGGCCACCGCAATGATAGCCAGTATCGCAAAGGCCACTGTGCTGCCCCACTGGACTGATTTTCGGGCAATCAGTATTTGTACGATGATCACGACCAGCGCTGCTGCCCCCACATACAACCCGTAGCGGATTGAGGTAAACGCCAGCCCCAGGCTTAGCCCGGCGAACTGATACAGCAGCCCCGGCAACACCACCATCAGAAAACTAATACCACTTAACAGGGCAACAAGTATTTTCATTACTACGCTCTCATTAACAGATTGAATTTTAAAGAGTAAACAACAACCCGGTGCGCCGCAACACATTCCGGCACACCGGGCCTGAGGTTATATCACCAGCAAATCCATAAAGCGGTTCACCGGCATGGCTTCCAGTGCCGCCTGGTCCTTGCACAGGGCAAAGATCTGTTCACAGCGGGCAGGGGGGAACCGACTGGCCAGGTGACGACGAAATTTGCTTTCCAGGACCGGGATCCCTTCGTCGCGGCGACGCCGGTGTCCAATGGGGTAAGCCACCTCCACTTTGTCCGTCGCGCTGCCATCGGTGAAGAACACCTGCACGGCATTGGCGATGGAACGTTTATCCGGATCCAGGTAATCCTGACTGTAGGCAGGGTCTTCCACCACTTCCATCTTTTCCCGCAATCGGTCTATCTCAGGGTGAGCGGCATGGAAGCTGTCCTCGTAGTGCTCAGCAGTCAGCTCGCCCAGCAACAGTGGCACGGCAGTCATATACTGCAGGCAATGATCCCGATCAGCCGGATTGGCCAGCGCCCCGTGTTTGGAGATGATCCGGATAGCCGACTCGTGGGTGGTGATCACAATCCTGTCGATGTCGTCTAGGCGGTGACTGACCTGAGGGTGCAGTGTGACCGCGGCCTCACAGGCGGTCTGGGCATGAAACTCCGCCGGAAAATTAAGTTTAAATAAAATATTTTCCATGACATAGGTGCCATAGTCCTGACTAAAGCGCAGCTGCCTGTCCGCATCGGGTTTGGTCTTCAAATCTTTATTGGTGTGGCTGAATGACACGTCATAGAAGCCCCACTGGGGTGCGGTGAGCGCGCCGGGAATGCCCATCTCGCCACGCATAGACATATCGGCCAGGCGTACTGCCCGCGAGGTGGCGTCACCGGCAGCCCAGGATTTTCGCGACCCGGCATTAGGGGCGTGACGGTAGGTCCGCAGCGCAGAGCCGTCTACCCAGGCCTGGGAAATACTGGCCATGATTTGTTCGCGGGTGCCGCCCAGCATATGGGTGGCCACCGCTGCACTGGCCACTCTTACCAGCAGTACATGACACAGGCCCACCCGGTTAAAGCTGTTCTCCAGGGCAATGACCCCCTGGATTTCGTGTGCTTTGATCATCGCATGCAGCACATCCCGCATGGTCAGGGGCGTCTCGTTGTGTGCCTCGCGTACTTGTGAGAGGTGGTCGGCCACCGCCAGGATGGCGCCCAGGTTGTCTGATGGATGTCCCCATTCTGCGGCCAGCCAGGTATCGTTATAGTCCAGCCAGCGAATGATGCAGCCAATATCCCAGGCCGCCTTTACCGGGTCGAGCACAAACTGGGTGCCGGGAACCCGTGCCCCCTGCGGGACCTGCGTGCCTGCCACCAGCGGCCCAAGGTGTTTGGTGCACTCGGGAAAGCGCAGCGCAAACAGACCGCAGCCAAGCGTATCCATCAGGCAGTTACGGGCGGTATCCAGTGCCTCGTCAGAGTCAATTTCATAGTTAATGACATAGTCGGCGATATCCTGAATGACGTCGTCATAATCCGGGCGCACATTGGCGTCTCCCTGTACACTCATGCTGTCACTCCTTGTTGTGAAGGTGTTAAGCCTGGCAGCCCGGTGATCGGCTGCCGGTTGTGCACTTTGTACGACACAGCCGCAATATAGATGACTTACGTTAGTGGCGCTGGTCGCGGGAGCCGGTAAAGGGCATGCTCAGCAGCCTGAATACACTGGCATTGTCAGAGGTGGGCGGGTAATCACGCTGACCGATATCCAGTGCTTCATCCGACTGCAGCGCACGCGCACGGTAACTGTTGAACAGGCGGTCCCACCAACTCACGCTGAAGCCGAAATTGGTATTGGTTTCCCGGGCATGCTGAGAATGGTGGATGCGGTGCAGACGCTGAGTGATGACGAGATACGCCAGCCGATCGTCCCACTTTTGCGGTAAGCGGATATTGGTATGATTGAACAGTGAAAAGGCATTCAGCGCCACTTCAAAGATAACCACCGCCAGCACCGGTGCGCCCAGCAGCACAATGACGCCGCCTTTGATAAACAGGCTTATCACGATTTCCAACGGGTGAAACCGCAATCCGGTGGTGGTATCCACGTGGCTGTCGGCGTGATGCACCTGATGCAGTCGCCACAGCCACGGGATCCGGTGAAACAGCCGGTGCTGCCAGTAAATGGCTACATCCAGCAACAGTACGCTTGAAACTAGGACAACCCAAATGGGCGCCTCAAACAGGTTGAACAACCCTATCCCGGTATCCTGTGCCCACAATGCCACGCCGAGTAACGTGGCCGGAAGTACCAGCCTCCCCAACACCGCGCCAGTGACTAATAACAACAGGTTCCCCCGCCAGCGTACCCAGCGGTTTAACGGTGCCTGGCGGGCCGGCGCCCACACTTCCAGCACCGCCATTATGGCGAAGACTGCCAGAAATATCGGCAATCTGACCATACCGGCATCCATCAGGCCAGCCTGCTTAGGGTGTGAAACCCACCCGCTATACGCGTCACAATAGTGATGGCACACGCCAGCGCAAACAGGTATGCCAGCTCCGGAAACCAGTAAGGCCAGACACAAAAGGCGACAAACGCCAGGATCGTTTCCGTGCCCTCGGTCAGCCCTTGCATATAATAGAAACTCTTGTGACTGAATTGCGGGCGCTCAATGGCGTATTTTTCAGCCGCCACCGCAAATGCCAGAAAGCTACTGCCGGTGCCAATAAATGCGGTTAACAGCACCATGGCCGGGATCCCCCACTCCAGCGGGTTGGCAATACCAAACGCC
>JBPEWW010000473.1:0-10065 GCA_052032275.1 Alteromonas sp.
GGATCCATAAGGTGGATCCGTCGCTGGCTCCGTTGCCGCGCTACCTTGGGGTGCTGGGTATGCCGGGGATGACGGCGTATTTTGGGTTACTGAATACCGGGCAGCCTAAAGCCGGGGAAACTGTGGTGGTCTCCGGGGCAGCGGGAGCGGTCGGCTCAGTGGTGGGCCAGATTGCAAAACTGAAAGGGTGCCGGGTGGTAGGGATCGCCGGCGGTAAGGATAAGTGCGACTACCTGGTCAATGAGCTCGGCTTTGATGGCGCCATCGATTATAAAAATACCGCCGTGAAAGACGGGCTAAAAGCCCACTGCCCGGATGGGGTGGATGTCTATTTCGATAACGTCGGGGGGGACATTCTGGATACGGTACTGACCCGCATCAATCTGCGGGCCCGGATCGTCATCTGCGGCGCAATCAGTCAGTACAACAACACCGAGGCGGTTAAAGGGCCGTCTAATTACCTGGCACTGCTGGTTAACCGGGCGCGCATGGAAGGGATAGTGGTATTTGATAACGTCAAGCAATACGGTCAGGCCGCCAAAGAGATGGCAGGCTGGATTGCCGAAGGCAAGCTGAAAGCCAAAGAGCACGTAGAAAGCGGACTGGAGTCATTTCCGGATACATTGATGATGCTGTTCAGAGGTGAGAACTTCGGCAAGCTGGTTCTGAAAGTGGAGCACGCTGACTCATGAGCGCCTCAGTAAGCAATAAACATATCCTTATCACAGGCGGCGGCTCTGGGATCGGTAAGGCCAGTGCCTTACTGCTTGGGGAGCGCGGCGCTTTGGTGGCCGTGGCAGATCGTCAGTTTGCCCAGGCTGAAGCGGTCGCCGGGCAAATTAACCAGGCGGGCGGTAACGCTTATGCGTTACCGGTTGATGTTGCCGACCCGGCGCAGGTCAGCGCCATGTTCAGTGCTGCAGCCGAGCGTCAGGGGATTGATGTGGTGATCAATAACGCGGGTATAGACCATGCGCCGATGCCCATGCATCAGGTCGATGACGCCGTGTTTCTTAAAAATGTCGAGGTAAATCTCGCCGGTACCTGGTATTGCATGAAAGCGGCGCTTAAGCACATGCTTACCAATGGCCAGGGGCAGATCATCAATGTCGCCTCGGTCGCCGGTTTGCGTTCAGCGCCCACGGTCAGTGCCTACAGCGCCAGCAAGCATGGCGTAATAGGACTGACCCGCTCAGCCGCGGTAGAATATGCACGCATGAATATCCGCATTAACGCCGTTTGTCCCAGCTTTGTGGACACCCCCATGGTTCAGGGGGTGCTGGCACAGATGGATGAGCGGGGTCAAAAACAGATTGTCGGTGCCAACCCCATGAAACGGCTGGGCAAGCCAGAAGAAGTGGCCGGGGCTGTGGCGTGGTTATGCAGTGATGAGTCGTCCTTTATGACCGGACAGTCGGTGGTACTGGACGGTGGAATGCTGGCCTGAGAGAAGGAGTGGAGTTATGAAAGGTCTTTTTGATTTAACAGGCAAGGTGGCACTTGTGACCGGGGCAAGCCGGGGAATTGGTGAGTCTATTGCCCGGCTACTGGCTGAGTATGGTGCCCACGTCATTGTATCCAGTCGCAAGCTGGACGGCTGTGAAGCGGTGGCCAGTGCGATTCGTGATGCCGGGGGCAAAGCCTCCGCGTATGCCTGTCATGTGGGCGAAATGGAGCAAATAACAGATATTTTTGCCCATATTCAGGCGACCCACGGCAAGCTGGATATCCTGGTAAATAACGCGGCGGCGAACCCGTATTTCGGGCACATCCTGGATACCGATTTGGCGGCATTTAATAAAACCGTAGAAGTGAATATACGGGGCTATTTCTTTATGTCGGTGGAAGCCGGTAAGCTCATGAAAGCGCAGGGTGGCGGGGTGATCCTGAATACAGCCTCGGTCAATGGGGTGGTGCCGGGGAATATGCAGGGCATTTACTCTGTGACGAAAGCCGCAGTCATTAGCATGACCAAGTCGTTTGCGAAAGAATGCGGGCCGTTGAACATTCGTGTGAATGCGCTGTTACCGGGCCTGACCGACACCAAATTTGCGTCTGCACTGACCTCAAATGACGGCATTCTGAAGCAGGCGCTTAAGCAGATCCCGCTGGGCCGGGTGGCGCAGCCGGATGAAATGGCGGGGACCGTGCTGTACCTGGTCTCCGATGCGTCCAGCTACACAACAGGCTCCACTGTTACAGTAGATGGTGGTATGCTGGCGTAATAATCATTCAGAGAACAACGCTATGCATATCTGGGTAGATGCAGATGCCTGCCCGGGTGTTGTAAAAGACATCCTGTTTAAAGCCGCCCGGCGCACCGGGCGGTCCCTGACGCTGGTGGCCAATCATCCAATGCGCGTACCCCCCGACAGTAATATTAATTTTGTTGGGGTGGCTGCGGGTTTCGATGCGGCTGACGATCTGATCGTCGCGCGGTGTCAGCCTGGTGATCTGGTTATTACCAGCGATATTCCGCTGGCTTCAGATTTACTGGCCAAAGGTGCGCGGGCACTTAATCCGCGCGGCGATGAGTACGACAAATCGACGATCCGCGCCGCGCTCACCATGCGCGACTTTATGGATACGCTGCGCAGTAGTGGAGAGCGCACCGGTGGTCCCAGTGCCTTTTCACAGCGTGACAAACAACAGTTTGCCAATGCGCTGGACCGGATCCTGGCCTCGGCGTAATGCACGCGTGAGGCTGCTCATAACAAAAAAGGCCATGCTGATATCAGCATGGCCTTCTACTATGTATGGTGTAACTTTGTGGCTGTTGTGGTTATAAAACCGACACCAGTGCCTTAGCAAGCGTATCAACGTTTTGCTGATTAATTCCCGCAATATTCACGCGGCTGGACTCAACAAAGTAGACACTGTGCTTCTCGCGCACTTCCCGTACCTGCTCAGGTGAAATACATAAAAACGAGAACATGCCTTTTTGCTCGTTGATAAAGCTAAAATCTTTATCCGCGCCGTTTTCGTGTAGTTTGTCTACCAGCATGGCACGCAGGGTTTTCATGCGGTTGCGCATGGCATTGACTTCACTTTCCCAGTCTTTACGCAGACCGGTGTCAGACAAAATAATGTCTACCAGGGCGCCGCCGTAACTGGGTGGCATGGAGTAAATGCCGCGGGCTACCGACATAATTTGTCCCTGTGCCACCTTGCGGGTTTTGGTGTCAGCAGTCACGATGGCCGCCAGACCCACACGCTCACGGTACAACCCGAAATTTTTGCTGCACGATGCGGCAATAATCACCTCTGGCAGATTTTCCGCCATCAGACGAACGCCATAGGCATCGTCTTCCAGGCTGTCGCCGAAGCCCAGGTAAGCCACGTCAAGGAATGGCAGGAATTCACGTTCCTTGGCCACTTCCAGCACGGCATCCCATTGCGCTTTGGTCAGGTCGGCGCCGGTGGGGTTATGACAGCACCCGTGCAATAACACCACGTCGCCTTTTTCTACCTTCTTCAGGGCCTCCAGCATGGCATCAAACCGGATCCCGGCGGACTCTTTATCGAAATAGGGGTAGGTTTCAATTTGCAGACCGGCAGAACCAATAAGGGGAATATGGTTGGCCCAGGTAGGATCGCTTACCCAGACTTTGGTGTTTTCATCACACCGTACCAGCAGCTCAGAGAGGATCCGTAATGCGCCACATCCGCCTGGCGCCTGCACAGCTGCAACACGATCGGCCATTAACACCGGGCTTTTTTCGCCCAGCAATAAGGCCAGCATATTGTCAATATAGCCCTGATTACCTTGCGGGGTGATGTAGGTTTTAGAGGTCTCGCGCTCCAGCAGGATCTTCTGGGCCTGCGCCACCGCATTCAAAATAGGGGTATTACCTTGTTCATCTTTATAAACGCCGACACCCAGGTCGATTTTATGTGCGTTGCTGTCTTCCTGGTAGGCTGCCGACAGGCCGAGAATTGGATCGGGGGCGAGTGGGGGTAATACTTCAAACACAGTGCGTCCTCAGGTTGTGTAAAAAAAGTTGGCTGGTCGGCATTATGCCACTGCTGAAATAAAATACGAGAGGCAGCAGGGGAATTTCTGTTAGCTGCCAGCGGTGTCCAGTGTAAACGCATGATGCTGATCGCCTGCACAGCGGCCGGTATCACTGAATGTTCGCTCATGCCAGTGTACCTCACCGGTGTTATCAACCAACAGCAGGGTGGAGGCACGGGTGCCGTAATTGGGCGAAGTGATAAAAATAGATGACAGCATTTTTTCCCATTCGTAACCAATCCCTGTGTCGGGCAGCGCATGGTCAGCGGCCTGATGATCGTCCCTGAGCAGCGCAAACAGCGACTCGACGGACAACGGCTGGTGCTGACAGGTATACCGGGTTAGTGCCTGCATGCCCCGGGTTACCTTGGGCCACGGCGCATTCAGATGGGCATTGGACAGCCCGTGAACACCGGGCAGTAACGGGATAAGGGTGTTTTGCGCATTGTTGTACACCTGCAAATTCAGTACATCACCGAACAACAGATTGTAGCCGTTGTACTGATGGCGACTATGCTGAAGCTGGTCACAAAACACAGGATCAGGGTAGGTATGGGTGAGCGCATTGACAACCAGCTCACCGCGGGTTCGTGCCTGGCGTTGTGCTTCGCCGGCGCGAATATTGGTGAGTGCGGCAATGCGTCCCGTGCGGGTGACGCCCATCCAGGTGCCACCAGCCTGCAGGTCTTTTCCCGCCAGCATCTGTGGGTGCTCTGCCCAGAATTGCGAATGCCGGGTAGGCCGGGCATAAAACTCATCCCGGTTGGCCGCAATAATTAAGGGATAATCAGCATGCTGCTGTACCGCAATGAATAAAATACACATACAGAATCCTAAACCACCACAGGGTTTGGCAAGTGAGAGTAGACCCGCCTGCGCAATTCGGGTAAAAATTGAGTATGCTTAGCTACAACAATAATTACAACATCAGGCTATGAAGCAACCGCTAGCAGATCACATCGTCCCGGGGCGCTTACCCAGACGCGGTCCCCGCTGGCTGGCCCGCGTGGCCAGCTGGGGGTTCAGACAGCGGGGCTGGACCGCTCAGGGAGAACTGGTGAACGACTCCCGGGCAATACTGGCCGTGGCACCCCATACCTCCAACTGGGATTTTTTTATCGGCTTATTCGCGTTGTTTGCACTGCGGCTGCGGGTGTCTTTTTTTGGTAAGCACACCTTGTTTTATCCACCGCTGGGCTGGCTTATGCGGCGTCTGGGCGGTATTCCCATTGAGCGCAGTCAGGCGCACGGGGTGGTGGCGACCATTGCCAGCGCCATCCGTGAACAGGAGTCCATGGTGCTGGCACTGGCGCCGGAAGGTACGCGCAGGGCTGTGTACCCCTGGAAGACCGGGTTTCTGCACATCGCTAAACTGGCGCAGATCCCGGTGCAGCTCATTGCCCTGGACTACCGTAAAAAATGTATTGTGTTTGGGCCGGTGTTGTCGCAGATAGACAATGTCGGGGAACAAATGCAAACTATTTACGCGTTTTATGCTACGGTTGCCGGCAAGTATCCTCAAAACTGTATTACAACGGAGCCTCTCGCGTGAGCAAGCAGGGATTTACTACCCGTCAGGTCCATGCCGACCGTACCCTCAACACACCTGAACATGGCGCAGTACACGCCAGCCGAACCAATTCCGTATTGTTTGAATTTGACGATGCGCAGGGAATTATCGACGTGTTTCAGGGCAAAAAAGCCGGTCATGTTTACGGCCGTTCGTCTTCGTCTTCAATTGCGGCGCTACAGAACATGCTTAACGCGCTGGAAGGTGGGGCCGGTGCGCTCTGTTATGCCACCGGCATGGCTGCAATCAGCAGCACCCTGTTGTCGCTGTTGAAAGCCGGCGATCATATTATTGTCAGTCAGTATCTGTTCGGGAATACCCGCAGCTTCATGAATACGCTGGCAGATCTGGGGATCCACATCAGCTTTGTGGATGTGACCTCGCTGGAGGCTGTACGTGAGGTATACCAGCCAAATACGCGCATGGTATATACCGAAACGGTTGCTAACCCGGTAACACAGGTAGCCGATCTGCCGGCTATCGGCCGCTACTGTGACGAACGCAACATGCTGTTTGTGGTGGATAACACCATGACGCCACCGCCGCTGTTTTATGGTAAAGATGTCGGCGCGTCACTGGTGGTGACGTCACTGACGAAATATATCGCCGGGCACGGGAATGTACTGGGTGGCGCCGTGGTGGATACCGGCCTGTACGACTGGACTGGTTATCCCAACATTGCCCCGGCTTATCAGGTTGCCGATCCGCTGCAGTGGGGGATCACCCAGATGAAGAAAAAGGGCTTGCGCGATATGGGGGCCACACTGTCCGCCGATTCGGCACATGCCATATCTGTCGGTATGGAAACCCTGGCGCTGCGCATGCAGCGTGCATGCTTTAATGCCATGAAGCTGGCGACGTTTCTGGATAATCATCCGGCGGTGGCGCGGGTTTATTACCCCGGGCTTAGCGACCATCCGCAGCATTTTGTGGCCAGAGAATTACTGCAGGAAGGCTATGGTGCTATCCTCAGCCTGGACTTACAGGGCGACGCCGATCCGGTGGCTTTTCTCAATGCGTTAAAGCTGGTGATCACCGCGACCCATCTTGGCGATACCCGGACGTTAGCGCTGCCGGTGGCGCCCACTATCTTTTTTGAAAATGGTCGGGCCGGTCGCGCAGAAATGGGGATCACAGAATCCATGATCAGAGTGTCAGTAGGCATTGAGGATATTGATGATCTGGTGCAGGACTTTGAGGCAGCGCTGGCGCAAATAACCACAGGCTGACACGGCCGCCTCGCGGGGACGTAAGCACCGCACTCAGCGAGACAGATGCAAAAAAAAAGGCCGGTTACCCGGCCTTTTGCTTATCAGATAAATCCCTTATTCGAAGCCTAAGGTAATCTGGCCACGAATCTCACCGCTGGGGAAGGCGGTAGAGTGGAAGTTAGTGTAAAAACCACCCGCTGCCATTGTCTCCATTTGCGTATCGGTAAGGACAGTGTTGTCAGGGACACCCCAGCCGTTGTCGCCGTCATTTTCCAGACCCAGCACCACGTCACCGTTTTCACCTTCATTACCGGCGTGGATATGTGCGGCATTTGCCACCATACCGAAAATGTCCACATTGCCTGATAAAGCGCCGGTGTCAGTATTCAGTGTAAAGGCACCATAGCCAAAGGCGGTGGTATCAACAATGGGCACTTCCTGATCACCGGTTGCCGTAATGCCATACACCTGGATGTTGTCAGGGGTAATCTGGCCACGAATTTCTCCGTCCGGATACTCCGGCGTGTGGAAATTGGTGTAATGCCCGCCTGACAGCAGGCGAGTCGCGGTTTCTTCATCTAGGGTCAGGTAGCCGTCAGTCATCCACGTGCCCGATGCTTCACCACTGGCCATCAGCGGCGCGACTACGCCCCCGGTTTCGCCGGCAAAGCCGGTATGGATATGCGCGGCAGTGGCAGTTTCCAGGTTCATAGTGACTGCTGTTAGTTTCACCGCATTGCTGGTGGTGTCAAACAGGGCATAGCCATAGCCCATGGCGTCGGTGGTGACCGGCGGTACGGATTGCTCACCACTGATTGGGAAAGTGACCACAGCGGTAGTGTCGGCAACAATCTGACCACGGACTTCACCGGAGGCATTCGCTTCGGTGTGCACGTTCAGATACCACTCACCACTGGTTAAATCTTCCAGCAGGCTGGGCGAGATATTTGTTGCTTCCAGCATGAAGGTACCGTCGCCGTTGGCGGTTAGCGGGAAGGCTACATCGCCATTCATACCAATGTCACCATCGTGGACGTGGGCACCGGTGAGGCCAGACAGCATGGAGGCATCCAGTGTTACCCGAAACGCCGGCATGTCTTCATCAATTTCTACCGTCGCCGTGGCGGTATTGTCCGTCATCACGGCCGGCACTTCCTGGCTGCCGGTTAAGGTGATGTTATACGTCATGTCGGCATTGAACGGGGGAGCCGGCGGCGCCAGGTCATCCAGTAAAATCAGCTGTGGCAAATCACCTTCCATATCCCCGTCAGCGGCGATAGCGGTATACACGCCGCCGTTATCCAGCGACAACATGCCTGTCTCGATGGCTGCGGTTTTCGAACCCGCGGCGGTGACCGTGACAAAATAATCGCCTTCGGCTAACCCAACATAACCGGTTTCAGCGAGCTCTTCAGTTGAGTAGGGCACGTCAGCGAAGGTTGGGTCGATATCGTCGATTTCACCGTCACCAGTGACATAAATATCCACGTTGCCGGTGGCCGGCGAGGAATGAATAATGCGCACTTTGGCCTCTGTGGCAACCGAGCGTGGCATGTCTGTCAGCAGATCGAGTTCAGGCATGTCCAGCGTATTGTTCGCTACCGCTGTGTAGTACATGCCCGTTTCCAGTGTCAGTTCTTTATCATCTGTCACCACCACACTGTTATCTGCATCTGCGACCACATCAATCAGGTAGGTATCTGCGGCCACATTCATGTAGCTGGTTGTACGGGGGAACTGCAGGCCGTCGACCAGTAGCACTTCATTATTCGCAATAACATCGACAGCCGGCGCACCGCTGATCGCGTGCGCTACACGCAGCGCCGCTGGCGTATCCATATCATATAGCTTAAAGGACGTGTCGCCATCTGCGACCACCAGGGTAACGGGCGAGTCACCAGGACTGACACTGTCGGTGGCGGCAACCATCAAATCTGCGCCATCGGCTAGATTAACGGTGCCTGAGTCGAACACCACATCGGTTTCACCGGCGGCCGTGATACGGATGCGGTAGTCGCCAGCCGGCACTTCCATTGGTTCGGTGGCATCCATAAAGGCAGCCGTTACCAGTGGCTGTTCATCGGCAATGGCTGCGTCGGGTGCCGTCACATATATATCGACGGTTGGTGCGGCTGATGCTGCATGAACAATCTGTACCTGCGCATTTCCGGCAGCCACCTCATTATCTGAATGGGAAACCGGCAACAGTGCCAGCGTATCGTTCTCTACACTGCCCACCGCAAAAATTTCATAATTCATGTCGGTCTGCAGGGTCAGATCAGTTTGCAGTACTTCGGCATCATCTCCGGGCAGATTGGCAGTCACACCAATGTCATAGGTGCCTGCCTGTACTTCAAACCGGGTCGAAGCGGTCTGGTAGTCTACACCTTCCAGGCCGTTTAAAATTTCATCATTGGCGGTGATGTTCACCGTAGGGGCATCAGAAGACGCGTGAATCACCCGAATGTCGGCGAATTCCGGCTCCTGAGGAGGATTATCTGTGATTGGATCGTCATCATCAGAGGAACAGCCGGTCAGGGCAAGAGTAATTGCAGATAAGGCAAAGAGTGTTTTGGTCCGTTGCATCATTGTGTCCTCGTTTAGTAGCTCTCCGGATCCAGTACGCACCTTAAGATGTGAAGATCATGTTATGGGGTGGATTACAGGAATGTAATGTGGGCCCTTTTTTATCGATTTTATAGAACGAAAATATCGCTTATTAAAAATTTTTGTCCGTCCTTGTACAGGGTAGAGTGTCGGCCTGAATAAGGAGACGACTTATGCGTAAGATTTTAGCAATTACATCCAGTCTGAATGGGGACACCGGCAACTCGAATAAACTGGTATTGCAGTACCTTGAAAAGCGGCAGCAGGCAGGTAAGGCAGCGATTATCCAGCGGAATTTGCACGCAGATCAACTGCCTCACCTGACAGCAGACGAGATGCAGGCGTGGAATACACCAGCGGAACAGCGTTCAGCAGAGCAGACCCGGCTGGCAACTATTTCTGACACCTTAATTGAGGAAATAACCGCAGCCGATGAAGTTGTGCTGGGTGTGCCCATGTACAACTTTGGCATTCCCTCGGTATTAAAAGCATGGATAGACAGGATAGCCCGGGCAGGGGTGACATTTGCATATACGGCAAACGGGCCCCAGGGGTTAGTGGCAGACAAGCCCGTTACGGTACTGGCCGCTCGCGGAGGCCAGTATGCCGGTACTGAACTGGACACGCAGACCGCGTACCTGACGCATTTTTTCAATTTTATA
>JBPEWW010000474.1:0-7764 GCA_052032275.1 Alteromonas sp.
GAGGGCGATGAGGTCTACTGGCAAGGCGGCTTCGACGAGAGTCAGATGGAAAGTACGCAACAGTTTGAGTATACCGATCCTGAACGTGATCCCAGTAAAGTGAAAAAATTAGATGACTCCCGTAGTCAGTTCCTGAATCAGGTCAGACAAAGCGACGCGTACTCGGCAGTCACACAAGGTAAGCTGCCGCAGGGGATTGGTATGCGCAGTTTCCTGAGCGAAGATGGTCACTGGCAATACACGGTGGCAGTTTACTCGCCAAGCCTCGAGGCGACGGCCAAGGAAGCCAAACGCGAAATGAACAGCGGCGGTAAAGCCACGCCAGGTAATTCGGGCGAAGCGATAAATGCCTATGGTGGGCGAAACAGTGAGGCGACCAACCCGCAGGGAGCATCTGGCGCGGTGTCAGATGACGATAACCTGTGAAAAAATGGCTGATTTTCACTGCACTGGCTGTCTGCAGCCAGTGGGTGAAAGCCTCTGAAACTGGACTGTTAGAACGTTTTGAGCACAAGCTCGACAACAAGGTTGCGGCAGTCAAAGCCAAACAATCGCTGCCGCAAAGCCTGCAGAAAAAAGCCTGCCGGCTGTTGCTGAGCCAGCCCAAGCGCGACTATTTGCGTAGTCAGCTGGGCCAGCAGGTGGGCTTCACCATAAATCCATCGGTGAGCTACTTTAGCGGCGCAATAGGTGACATCAAATTGTGGCGGGATGACGGCTGGCAATATTGTGCCGGGCAGGTGGAATTTGACGATTACCAGGAAAATCTCGCGGGGTTAGCAGTTCGGGCGGCGTGGGCAATGCGTGCAGAGTTAAGCAAGGAACAGCTCGCCTCGCTGTTAAAGCTAAGTTTGCAAAGTGCATCGGCCAGTGCTGACGCAGTGGTATTGATAGCCGCGCTGGCACCGGCAGCGCAACAATTCGCGTATCTGCAGCAGAATTTAGTGCCGCAGCAGTTAAGCTTGGATGAAAGCCGGTTTGCAGCCGCCAAACTGTATACAGAGCAACAGGATTATACGACGGCGTTGACCATCCTGGAGGGCTGTACAACAGTGGCATGCCGACGATTGAAGTTATTGGCCGAGACGGAAAAGGAACAGCAAAATGTGGATGAAGCCAGGGATTTGGGCAGCTACTTTAGCGGCAGTTAGTCTGTCAGCGGCTGTTTCAGCAGATGTACAATCCCCTGAAAGCGCTGAATTTGAGCGCTTTCAGCAACAACTTGGTAGCGAGTTTGCCGAGTATGAACGCCAGCAGCAGGCACTGTTTGATGAGTTCATCGAACAGTGGCGGCTTGCCCAGCAGGCGTACAAAAAAGAGCTCGAGGCTGTCTGGGGCGAGGCGGAACTGTCTGATAACAAACGCTACGTGAGCTACAGCGAGGACCTGCGTCAGAAGACGGTCGTTGACTACCAGCACAATACCGTTTCTGTTGAAGTGCAGGGGCAGCTTGATGAAGTAACCCTGATACAGCGAGTGGAAGCCCGTGTCGCTGAGTTGGCAACAACCCCTGTCAGGCAGGCAGTGGCAGACGACCCCATAGTACGCAGGCTGCCAGAAAAGTTACTTCAGCCTCTTAAAGTCAACGCAGATGACACCTTGTTGGCCCCCGCCACCGAGAATTTGTCTGTCGATAAAGCGATCCCGCCTAAAATCAAGAAAACGGCTACCACCACGTCGGTGACCGTGAAACTGCCGGAAACCGCAGCGCTAAACCGAGTGGCAAGGGTGTTACCTACCGTGGAAAGCTATGCGCAGCGGCACGGACTGTCGGTCCCCCTCATGCTGGCAATAATTCATACCGAATCCAGTTTTAATCCGATGGCACGGTCGCACATCCCTGCGTTCGGGCTGATGCAAATTGTCCCGACCTCAGCAGGCCGGGATGTCAGCGAGTACTTATACGGTAAGCAGCAGCTTTTTACTCCTGCCTATCTGTTTGAAGCTGAGCGAAATATTGAAGCGGGAAGTGTGTACTACTACCTGTTAAGCCGACGATATTTCGGTGGCGTTAAAAATGATGGGGTACGGCAGTGGCTTGCGATTGCAGCGTACAACACGGGCCCAGGTAATGTCGCACGCACGTTTGGACACAATTACAGTCTGGCTCAGGCCACTAGTGTGGCAAACACCATGAGTGCGGCTGAAGTACACCGCCATTTAATGACCTACCTGCCCGCCCAGGAAACCAAAGACTACCTCACTAAAATTTCAACCCGTCAGTCTTATTATCAACAATTATTGGAAAAGCTATGATCAAAAAAACTCTTCTTCTCTTAGCCATCACTGGCGGGCTGGCAGCCTGTTCGTCACAGCCCTCACCGGAGCAGCAGTTGCAGGCGCAAGCAGATAAGAATATCCGCCAAACCACCGGGAATCAGCAGGACACCGCACCGGGCTGGGTGTTTACACCGCATTCCGAAAAAGGTCTGGCAGCATCTGCCTGTGTGGACTGGTCAGGCAATATGGCGGTGGACAAACCTCAGGCTATCGCGGCTGCCCGGGCTGATCTGACGCAACAGATTCAGGTGAAGGCGAGCGTGTTAGATAAACTGTACAACCGAAAAGTACAGGCAAAAGAGGGCAGTTCAGTCGGCGCGAGTTTCGAACAGGTTTCAAAGCAGGTTGCCAGTGAGACGCTGGTAGGCTCAATACCCGAAGAAATGTCACTGGCCAGAATTGACGGTAAAAAGTACCTGTGTTCAATGGTTGTACTGAACGAAACCCGGGACACTTTTGATGCCATTGTTGATGCGTCAAAGCGTACCATTGACCCGCAGTCAAAAGCAGCGATGTACGAGGAATTCCGGGCTCAAAAGGCAATGAAGGAGTTAGAGGCCGAACTGCAAGACTGAGTTGCAGCGCTAAGGAAGATTTGTGTAAGGTATGAGCCGTTAGCCTGCTAATGATGTCCCCTCTGCACTTCAGACTGTAGCCCTGCACCATGTTCGTGCCGGCCGGTTGGTCGGCGCGTATGAACATGCCCACTCAAGCAAACTCCCTGTGCCAGTAAGGTGATCAGGCCCTCTATATGTGTATCTGC
Source organism: Alteromonas sp. (assembly GCA_052032275.1). Lineage (GTDB taxonomy): Bacteria > Pseudomonadota > Gammaproteobacteria > Enterobacterales > Alteromonadaceae > Alteromonas. The sequence goes on from JBPEWW010000474.1 coordinate 3,044, forward strand.
ATCCGTCACCCATAATCACGCCCACGCGCCAGTCTCAGTAGAAGCCGAGCCAGGCAATTGATGTGGTTTTAGCTGACTATTACCGCCAGAAGGGATAGGCAGAGACCGCCCAATCAACTACACTCTGTGACCATTTTTGACGTGGGAATGGACGGTTTTCCTGCTCTGGCCTGTCGGCTCGGGTGCAGCGCGAGGGCCACCTGGTGAGTCATCGTCTACGCCCGCCGGACTTGATTATCAAAAGGACCAAACATGTTTCGCAATGCCCTACACATTGTGCTTGGCCTGTCGGTTGTCGCTGCCATGCCTGGTCGCAGTGAAGACCTGGCTGAAGAAGACATTGAACGAGTGACGGTTGAAAGCTCGGCGACCGCTAACGAACAACCGGTTGGGACATTTAACGCGCCCGTGTCTAACCTTGAATATGATCCCCGGGTCGACCTGCAATCGAGAAACATGGCGGAGGCACAGGCTGACGTTACTATCCGGGGCGGGATCTTTGAAAACACCGGTTTTACGGTGGGCAGTGCTACCCTGTACGACCCGCAAACGGGCCACTACTTTTCAGAAATACCCATTGCCCCTGAAATGCTGACATCGCCCGCGATCCTTACCGGCGTCGATAATGCCCTCTATGGCATGAACAGTTCGGTCGGGACGGTAGCGTATCAATGGCGGCCTATCCAAACCGGCGGCAACCTGTCACTGGGTGTCGGCAACAATCAGTTCAATCTGCAACGCATCCACAGCGGTGTAAGCTGGCCCCTGCAAACCTCATCCGCCTGGCGTGTGGGGGTAGAGGGTGAGTATGCACGCTCTGCAAGTGATGGCACCATAGCATTTGGCGATCACAAATTTGAACGTGCTTCAGGCCGCATTCAGTTACACAGTGAGCTTTCACAAACGGATGTGTTTTACGGGTATCAGGACAAGTTTTTTGGCTGGCCTAACATGTATACGCCGTTTAACGTGAATGAAACCGAAAACCTGCAAACGCGCCTGATGATGCTTAACCATCAGCTCAACTACGGGAGTCTGAGCACCCTCGAGGCCTCCGCCTATTACCGCAAACATAACGACCATTATATTTTTTCGCGCGAAAACCCGGATGTGTTTCAGGCCTTTCATGAAACCACCGTCAGCGCACTTGCGATCTCAGGACGCCATCAATCCACCGCAGCCATTGCCGTTAACTATGCCGCACAAATCATGACAGATGAGATTGAGTCGACCACGCTGGAGAATAATTTTACGTCCCGTGATTATTATAAAGTCAGTGTGGTGCCAGAATATCGGGCGGTCATCGATGCACAGGAACACATCACGTACCGTCTAGGGGCGGCTTTCGATGATACCAACCGTGATGATTCACAGTGGTCACTGATCAGCGATGTCCGTTGGGTCACTCAGCATACCGATAACGCCACGCGCACGCTGACCCTGTCTTATGCACAGGCTTCGCAAGTGGCGGGGTACACCGCAATTGGCGGCAGTACCACCAGCGGGCTGTTCAGAAGCAACGCGGTGTTACAGCGTGAGACCAGCAAAAACGCGGAGCTAAGCATGGCGTTGGATACCATATCCTGGCGCATCGACTCAGCACTATTTTACCGGTGGGATCAGGCGTTAACGGACTGGACTTATCGTTTTGACTCCACTTCTGCACGCAGCGCAAATCCCGTGGACATTGACACCCTGGGTATTGAGCTGATTGCCGTCAAACGGTTTAACAGTGCCGATGTAATAGCAGGGTACACCTACTTGAACAAATCGGAAGATTACCGGGATGCCAGTGTCGATGCGAGCTTCTACGCATTGAATTATCCCCCGCATCGGCTCACCCTGGGCATCGTGTGGTTTCCGACCGATGTGATTGAGCTTCGGGTAGATAACGAGTGGCGCAAGCAGGAACAAAACCGGTTAAGAAACGGCAGTGACAGTGCGTTCTTCACCCACCTTACCGCCACCTATACGCCCCCGCAGTGGGAGCGTCTGAATATCGTGCTCGCCGTCGACAATGTATGGAATGAATCGTTTGAAGAAATTCCCGGCACACCTGGGCGCTCTGAGCAGCTCTCACTCACCGCAAACTATACATGGTGAGCCGGTAAGCTAATTAGCCTGAGTTTTACTTCTTTGCGTAGCAGTATCTGGCAGGTCTGTTACTTCCGTAACAGATCTGCCCGGTTGTGGTAAAAAAGCGCGTCAGGCGTCACTTAGTTTGCATTGGTTTGTCGATACCCGGACAAAGCAGAAGGTGGCGACTCTGCAAAAAGTCGTAGGAAAGTGAGTTGCACTGTGAGCATTGTGGGGAGTGCCTTGTTAATAAGGTGATCTGCTACGTCTGCAAGACTTTCAGACTATGCTTACATACAGTTTGTTGCTGGTTATGCAGGCTTGTCCCGGCTCATTAACCATGCATAAGCGGTTGTAAAAGCCGTTTCCTGAAATTGTTTTAAACCAGTCTCTGAAAAAGGGACGGCGATGGGGTTATGCCGCAGCGACTCTTTGATCGCAGTTGGGCTGTATACCACAACCTGTAGCCCTTCAATTAATTCAATGGCCGCTTCTAATTTAAACCCAATGGCGCTGCCCGCAAATTTACCTTTACTCTGACGCTGGCGAATTATCACGGCATCAATTTTGTAATCGGCTACAAGTTTAGCGAACGTACTTTGAAAGCTTTTTAGCCCCTTAGCACTCGTATCGGCAAGCGTTAACCGGCGTGTCCGGCAGTCGGGAACATGAAACATACCATCCATTAAAGACAGCAAACATACATTTGCTTCGTTGCCTTTCAAATCTACACCACAGACTTTCATATCAATTCCTGTTTAATTTTACCTGCCATTATAACGTGCATTCCCGGTGATATTTACCCGCCCCCAAATAAAAAAGGGGCAAAGTACATTTTAAAGTAATTAACTCTGCCCCCCCTTTTCATCATTCAAACGGGTAGGGGGCTGATGGCGTAGCCTAACTGGCTGAGAGCGCGTTGCCAGGTCCTGTCGCTTCCGGCTTTTCAGGAATTTTTTGACAACCATCATGGCTTGGCCTATCTGTTAATGTGTTGCTTTATCCCCTCCACCTATTGGAATCCTTAGCCATGGAACTGCTGAAAAAACTTAAAATCGTGCACGCGATCCCTATCGCGATCCTGCTCCCCAGTGCACTCGCGCTCATCGCCGCTATCATCATCGTCGTTCAGATGAACGGCAAGATTCATGAAAACCGCTATGCTGAGGATCTGGTTCAGCTTGCCTCACTGCTGGATGATATCGCTCACGAACACGCTGTGGAGCGCGGAATTACCGCGGGCTTTTTAGGTAGTGAGGGACGCAGTGGCAGAAGCGCACTGGTCGCGCAGCGGCGCAAAGCAAACAGCGCCAGCGATGCCTTATTGCAGGTGTCTGCCAGTGACTTCCGTGTCCTGTCGACAGCGGAACTCAATGCGCTTCGCGCGCCGGTAGTACGGGCACTGAGCCAGCGCGGAGAAATCCGGGAGGCGGTTGATAACCTGACGCCAGGTGTCGGTTCTTTTGCTTATTATACGGAACTCAATCGCCTGGCGCTGCGAGCAATAGAACTGTTGCAGGTTAATGTGGTGGGGGCGGAGAAGCAGGCATTACTTGGCGCCAAGCTGCAGCTGCTGTGGGCGAAGGAACTGGCAGGTCAGTATCGGGGTAGCCTGAACCGGGTGTTCAGCATGAACGCACTGAGTCCCGGGCAGCGGGCGCAGATTAGCGGGGTTATTCACGACGAGGCGCAGCGACTCGGGCTATTCAGTATGTTGGCGCCTGCGGCGTACCAACAACAATTCCAGACGCTGCAGCAACAAACACACTGGCAGGTGGTAAACCGTGTCGCAAAGGAGATCGTGCAAAACGATGGTGGTAGCACAGTGACCGGCCCGGAGAACTGGTTTAGCATCGCCACCAGCCGTATTGAGGATATTAAAGGCCTGTCGACCAGTCTGAGTGGCGATCTGGTTGAACTGGCGACGAGTCAGACAAATGCCCAGGTTTATTTGCGCAATGGGATTGTTATCGGCTTTGTAATAGTGATGCTACCCACCCTGTGGTTTGCCGGGATGGTAAGGAAATCTATCGCCAGTCGTGTAGCTAACATGCGCCAGTTTCTGTTGCATGTGTCATCCAATAAGGATTTTTCGCAACCCTTGCAGGATAAGTCGAGTGATGAGCTGTCTGAAATTACCCAGTCGCTGAACGAACACCTTAGTCATATTCGCAATTCGCTCAACGAAATCAACACGGTCAGCAAACAGGCCAGCAACGAACTGGACAAAATCGGCACCTACAGCACCAGTATCAGCAGTGATGTGGATCAGCAGTTTGAAAGCACGGACTTTATTGCGACATCTATGCATGAAATGGCGCAAACCAGTAGCGAAATCTCCCGCAATATGCAGGAGGTGGCGCAGTCGTCCGAGGCTCTCGATAAACAAAGTAAGGACGGTGCGCGGCGGATGGAATCAATTACCACGTCTATCAATAACCTGAGCGCTGAAATCATGTCTACGTTTGGGCGAGTGAAAACCCTGTCAAATGAGACGACAGCGATAGTCCAAATATTGCAGACCATTGAAGGCATTGCTGAACAAACCAACCTGCTTGCGCTGAACGCAGCTATTGAGGCCGCTCGGGCCGGTGAACAGGGGCGTGGCTTTGCGGTTGTGGCGGATGAAGTTAGGAGTCTGGCCA
>JBPEWW010000475.1:0-5472 GCA_052032275.1 Alteromonas sp.
CTCATCCACGCTGCTGGTACCCTCAATGATAACCCCATCAACAGGCACGGTTTCACCGGGTTTAATGAGAACCTTGTCGCCCACGCTAAGCTGTTTAGCCAGGCAGGTATCCAGCTGCCCACCGTTGCGTAGCAGGGTAGCTGACACGGGAATATGCTGTGTCATATTTGCAGAAATTTCTGCGGCGCGGTGGCGGCTGCGATGTTCCAGAAAGCGGCTGAGCAGCAGCAGAAATATGAACATACAGATAGATTCAAAATATACCTCGCCAGACTCAGTAAATGTAGCCTGCAGGCCGGCCCCATAGGTGCCGAACACCGCCAGTGTCACGGGCACATCCATGTTCACGGTACGCGCGCTCAGCGCTTTGATTGCCCCCAGATAAAAGATACTGCCCGAATAGAGAACCACAGGGGTGGTAAGCACCAGCGCCACCCAGTGAAAATAGCGCCGGGTGTCTTCATCGATGCTGCCAAATAAATCGAAATAGAGGCCGGCCATGAGCATCATTACCTGCATGGTCATCAGTCCCGCCAGGCCAAGTTTTTTCAAAAACACCTTCTGCTCTTTTTTGTAGGAGGCCTCATGCTGGTCAGGCTGAAAGGGAATGGCGGTGTAGCCGATGCGCTTTAATGCGCTAAGCAGGTGACTCAGTGACAGCTTATCGGCATGCCAGGTGATCATGGCGCGGCGGGCCTGTACGTTAACGGCAATTTTTTCAATACCGTCAATCCGGGCTAATTGCTTTTCAATTAACCATCCGCAGGCCGCACAGGTGATCCCTTCCACAGTGAGCTGAATTTGTCTGTGCTTGCCTTCTTCAAACACAAACTCCTCCTGCAGGGCCGGATCATCGTATACATCCATGGCTTTGAGCACGTCAGACAGCGCTGCGTCGCCCTGAACAGCGGGCTCGGTACGAAAGCGGTAATAGTCTTCCAGGCCGTTATCGACTATCGCGCAAGCCACAGCCTGGCAGCCCGGACAGCACAGTGCCCGGGTAGCCCCTAATATAGTCGCCTGGTAGGCGTGGTCCGGGTCATTGGCCTGACCGCAGTGATAGCAGACGTGGCTGGTCATATCAGGGGTTAAAGGTAATCTTGTCCGACTGGGGCAGCGTAATCACGTTCAGAATTTTCCATTCCTCGTTAATGGGGGTGAGGCTGATACGCCATTTACCATTCAACGGTTGCTCGGTGAAGCCACGATACACGCCCCCTGCGTCCCGGCTAAGCATAACCGTCACATCCCGTTCTTTTAGCGTGGTGTGGTAAAAAGCCAGTTTGAGGGCCTGGCCGTCCTGCGGGATACCAGAATGAAACTGCACGGAAACTGCCCCGTCGCTGATCAGCAGGTCGCTGGTCATGTTCCTGCGGCGGGCTTCTTCCTCTTTATCCAGGTTCGCGTTGATGGCTTTGCCTTCTTTATAATAGTCATCAACCACCAGGCTGTCTGAGGTGTTGGTCGCCAGGTTCAGCAAGACCATACCCATTGTGAAGGAGGCTAACGGGATAAAAATAAGAAACCAGGGCCAGAACTGTTTATACCAGGGTGTATTCATGGACTGCAGACCACACTAAGAAAAAGGATTGGTTACGGAATTACGCGACTTACATCCGATATTTTCGCATAAAAAAAGCCTCGTGATAACGAGGCTTTTTGCAAAACTTATAGCGATTAGTTCGACAGGCTGTACACGTAAGACGCCACCACATGGATTTTGTCTTCACCCAGTGTATCCTTGAAGGAAGGCATCACACCGTTACGGCCGTAATAGAGCGTTTCGGTTACCGCACGTTTGCTGCCGCCATACAGCCAGATGTTGTCAGTCAGGTTAGGGGCCCCCATGGCCTGATTGCCTTTACCGTCTGCGCCATGACAGGCTGCGCAGGCAGCAAAGCGTGGCTTACCTGCGGCTGCCAGTTCGTCGTCTACGTCACGGCCACTCAGGCTTAATACATACGCGACCACTTCTTCTATGCCTTGCTCACCCATAGCATCCAACCACGCTGGCATAGCCGCCTGACGGCCCATGATCAGCGTTTCTTTGATTTTCGCGCCAGAGCCACCATACAACCAGTCGTCATCGGTGAGGTTAGGGAAGCCGCCTGCCTGTCCCCGGGCGTCAGAGCCATGACACTGAGAGCAGTTTTGCAGGAACAGACGCTGACCTACTTTCAGGGCTTCAGGATCGTTAGCCAGCTCTTCAACCGGCACCTGGGCATAGGCTTCAAAGATAGGATCGAATTTTTCTGCAGCGAAATCCAGCTCGCGGTCATACTCAACAATTAACCCTTGCTCTTTTGCATCAATACGCGCCTGGCGGGATTCTTCCAGTGACTGAATATTCTGGTTCGAACTCTTCCAGCCCCACAGCCCCTGCCAGGATCCCAGTCCCGGATACAGTGCCAGGTAAATAAAGCCCCATACGATGGTGATATAGAACAGAATGGTCCACCATTTAGGCAGCTGATTATTCAGCTCCTCAATGCCATCAAATTCATGCCCCATTGACTCACCTTCTGCAACGCCGGTGTGGTTACCCAGACACCATCGCAGAAGGAAGTAGCACCCAATGATTAACCCGAGGGTTATCACTGAAATCCAAATTGTCCAAAACATAGTCATGAGTTCAAGACTCCCGCTTACTCTTTTCGTGATTCTTTTTATCTTCGTCTGCGAAGGGGAGGTTGGCCGCTTCGTCAAACCGCTTTTTATTACGACTGCTAAACGCCCACCAAACAACACCTGCGAAGCAGACAAAGACGATGACAGTAAATATGCTGCCTACAATTCCCTGGTCCATAACTATTTCAGATGTGTGCCAAGAGATTGAAGGTAAGCAATCAGAGCCTGCATTTCGGTTTTGCCCTGAACTGCCGCTTTAGCGCCGGCGATATCCTCGTCGGTATAAGGCACGCCGAAACCACGGAATACTTCCATTTTTTCAGCGGTTAGCTCGCCTGACAGTGTATTTTCAGCCAGCCATGGGAATCCAGGCATGTTGGACTCCGGGACCACATTGCGCGGGTTGATCAGGTGCACGCGGTGCCACTCGTCGCTATAGCGACCACCGACACGCGCCAGATCCGGACCCGTACGCTTTGAGCCCCACAAGAACGGGTGTTCCCAGACTGACTCACCGGCGACAGAATAGTGCCCGTAGCGCTCGGTCTCGGCGCGGAACGGGCGAATCATCTGGCTGTGACAACCTACGCATCCTTCACGGATATAGATATCACGGCCTTCCAGTTCCAGTGCAGTGTAAGGGCGCAGGTTTTTAACCGGCTCCATGACCTGTTGCTGGAACATCAGCGGGGTAATCTGGACCAGGGCACCGAAACTGATTGCTACCAGAATCAGCACGGTGAGCAGGCCCACATTTTTTTCAATTAACTCATGTGCGTTTTTCATTCTACTGCTCCTTACGCTGGCTGTGTTGCCGGGTCAGCCGCAATGCTACCTTTCGGTGCGCGCACGGTTTTATACGTGTTGTATGCCATGATCAGCATACCGGCTACGACGAACAGTCCACCGATGAAACGTACTACGTAGAAGGGTTTAGAGGCCTCCAACGATTCCACGAAGCTATAGGTGAGGGTACCGTCGGCATTTACCGCCCGCCACATCAGACCCTGCAGTACACCTGACATCCACATGGCGACGATGTAAAGCACCACGCCAATAGTGGCAAACCAGAAATGCACATTGACCAGACGGGTGCTGTACATTGCGCGCTGGCCGAACAGGATCGGAATGAGGTGATAGACAGAGCCAATCGAAATCATGGCAACCCAGCCCAGGGCACCTGAATGTACGTGGCCGATGGTCCAGTCAGTGTAGTGTGACAACGCATTTACCGTTTTGATCGCCATCATCGGGCCTTCGAACGTGGACATGCCATAAAACGACAGGGAAACGATCAGGAAACGCAGAACCGGGTCGGTGCGCAGTTTATGCCAGGCACCGGACAGCGTCATAATACCGTTGATCATACCGCCCCAGGAAGGCACAAACAGAATGATGGACATCACCATACCCAGCGACTGCGTCCAGTCAGGTAGCGCCGTGTAGTGCAGGTGGTGGGGGCCCGCCCAGATATAGAGTGAAATAAGCGCCCAGAAGTGAACGATAGACAGACGGTACGAATAAACCGGACGTCCCGCTTGCTTGGGTACAAAATAATACATCATGCCCAGGAAACCGGCGGTCAGGAAGAAGCCTACGGCGTTATGCCCGTACCACCACTGCATCATGGCATCTACAGCACCGGCATACAGCGAATAAGACTTACCAAACGCGACAGGGATGGCCATGCTGTTGCCAATATGCAGTACCAGTACCGTCAGCATAAAGGCGCCAAGGAACCAGTTTGCCACATAGATATGTGACACTTTGCGAATAACCAGCGTACCAAAGAAATTGATGACATAGGCCGTCCACACCAGCGCGATCAGAATATCAATGGGCCATTCAAGCTCTGCATATTCTTTACTGGTGGTGAGCCCCATAGGCAGGGTGATAACGGCCAGAACGATAACGGCCTGCCAGCCCCAAAACGTAAAGGACGCCAGTTTGTCACTGAACAGCCTTACCTGGCTGGTTCTTTGTACAATGTAATAGGAGGTGGCGAACAGTGCACAGCCACCAAAGGCAAATATTACCGCGTTGGTGTGCAGGGGACGCAGACGCGAGAACGTCAGCCATGGGATATCAAAGTTAAGTGCCGGGGCGAATAGTTGCGCAGCAATAAATACGCCCAGGCCCATACCAACGATTCCCCATACAATGGTCATGATGGTAAATTGCCTGACTACTTTGTAGTTGTAGTCAGGTTGTGCTTGGCTTATTTCACTCATTTTAATGAATTTCCACTTCAAATGAACAATGGGTCTCCAACTGCCGTGAGGTCACGGTATTTGCGAGATTGCGGGTTCACATTGTGCCTGGAAAGAGTAATAATTATGGTCTCCAGGCCAGTCGGTACGCGGATGATAAAGTTTTTGTATACAAAAAGATACCACAAACTGTGCGTGTATGATCACGCCCGATTATTAAAAAACCGAATGCTAACAAAGCAGCTGTAAACGTGAACAAAAAGATAACAAAAATTTTACAAGGAAGTATTGCACCGCTTGCTATTTTAGCAGTTGTGATTGCGGTGTACCTGGCGCAGAATCACCTGAAAATGCAGAACCTCACCACAGCAGCCAAACCAGCACCGGACAATCAGTGTGAGTTTGTCAACGGCCGCTGCGATTTTACCGTAGCCGGCCAGTCAGCGCGCGCTGAGTTTATTTCCCCGGCGGTAACCGAAGAGTCTGTCACAGTGCGCTTTACCTTACCCGGTCCTGTCAGCGTGAAAAGCGTGTGGATAGAGGGTGACAATATGTACATGGGTAAAATACCCGTGTTAGTAGAAAACGAATCTGAAAATAGCTGGTCGGGCTGGTTTATGCTGGGGAGTTGTTC
>JBPEWW010000476.1:0-2021 GCA_052032275.1 Alteromonas sp.
TCGGGGCGTTTCTCGGCGGTGTGCTTTCCGGTTTTATTACCGATATCTGGCGCGCAGAGCTGGCGTATCTGATGGGCGCTGTGGCGGCGGTGCTGTGGCTGGGCGTGTTGCTGGGGCTGCGTGAAGTCAGCCGGGTAAAACGGGTGATGATGAATGCCCGCTTTTCAGAGGCTGACCGCACCAGCTTAACCGAATCGCTGAAAACCTTACCTGGGGTGCTGGAAGTGACCCTGCATGCAGGTGAAGGCGCGGTGTATATGAAGGTCAGCCGCGAATTTGATGCCACCCAGGCACGGCAGGTCCTGTCAGGCCCGCATCCTGCGGCCTGACACAGGCGCCGGTTCCCGGGCCTGCTGCCCGCAAATTTCACTGTACGTTGTTATTTTTTAAACGATCCTGTTTAATGAGGTGACTTACACAAGGACGTCACCTATGCACGCATTACGTATTTTTCTGTTTGTCTTTACCTCAGCCTGGCTGGTCAGCGGCTGTGCCATCGATGTGAGTCCGCGCTCCTTCGTACACCAGGCCGAACAACCCACGCCGCTGGATACCACCGGGCTGCACAGCGCCGCTACCAAAGATGCCCTGTCGGTGGGGATCACCACCGTAGAGATGACCAATGCCCAGGGCCTCACGCTGACGGGTGTGGCGGTCACCTACCCTGAGCCCGTGGCCAATATCGTCTTTTTCGGGGGCAATGGCATGGCAATCAGTAAAGCCAACGGGTACTTGCACAAGCTGGGAAAACTGCCCGCCAACATACTGTGGATTGACTACCAGGGCATGGGCGCCAGTGAGCGGGCGGAAAAAATGGTTATTGATAATCTGAAAAAAGATGCCCTGCAGGTATTCGATTACGCCAGTGAAGTGTTTCCCCGGGAGTTGCCCACCCTGGTGCACGGTCTGTCGATGGGCAGCCTGATTGCCACTTATGTGGCCACTGAACGGGAGGTGGACGGGCTGGTGCTGGAAGGTGCCATCAATGGTGTCCCCGAACTGGTGGATAACTTGATCCCGCTGTGGTCCAGGCTGTTCACCCGGGTGAATCTGCATCCCGAATTAGCCGGGATTGATAATGGGGTATTACTGGAACAATATCACGGGCCCTTATTCATGCTGGTGGGGGAAAAAGACCGCACCACACCGGTGCAGTTTACCGAGCAGCTGTATCGCCTCTCCCCCAGTGAAAACAAGGCCATGTACGTGGTGCCGGAGGCCGATCACGGGACCACCATGAAGCAGCCGGGGACCTTGCAACGTTACCGGGAATTCGTTACATCACTCTGATTCGACTGCCAGTACCAGGCCGCGCAGTGGTGGTGAGGTGACCGAACCGGCAGCACGCCGGCCACGATCAGCCTGTGCATAAAGTGTGAATAAAGTTGTGAATGGTTCGCCCGGCAAACCCCTGGTGTCAGCTACAGCCGAAGCACAGAATCACGTTTGACAATGGTCGGCGTGTACTTAAACGTCAGTCCCGCCTCCGGTGTCTGACCCGATGCAAAACGCAGGGCTAACTCAGCGGCTTTCGCCGCCATCATTTCAATAGGGTAGCGCAGGGTAGTCAGCTTGGGCCGACAATATTTAGCCAGCAGAACGTCATCGTAGCCGACGATAGACACCTGCTCAGGCACGTTAATGCCATGGTCCTGCATGATGGCCATGGCGCCAGCAGCCATGGCATCGTTGTAGGCCAGCAACGCAGTAAACCGGGAGCCGGCAGCCAGCAAATTCTGCATGGCCAGCTCACCGCCTTCCTGGTCGGGTGAGGCATACTCGACCATGCTGTCCGGTAAGGTAAGGCCGGCAGCGTCCATGGCTCTTCTGATACCAGTCAGACGCTGGACCGGGTCGTCTATCTGATAGTGGGAGCTGATAACTGCGAGATCGGTATGGCCCTGTCTGATAACGTATTCCGCCATCATCTGCCCGCCGGTTTCGTTATCCAGCCACACACAGCGGTTGGCTATTTCCGGAATGTAGCGGTTGATCAGAACAAAGCCGGGGATCTGACGGGC
>JBPEWW010000477.1:0-4542 GCA_052032275.1 Alteromonas sp.
CGGATCATGCCTTCGGTAATGGCCATCACACCATCGGCATCGAGGAACGTGGTTTCGAGGTCGATCTGGGTAAATTCTGGCTGGCGATCAGCGCGTAAGTCTTCGTCGCGGAAGCATTTTACAATTTGATAATACCGGTCCATGCCCGACATCATCAGTAACTGCTTAAACAATTGCGGAGACTGCGGCAGGGCAAAAAACTCGCCCTTGTGCGTGCGGCTCGGTACCAGATAATCGCGGGCACCTTCCGGCGTTGCCTTGGTCAGAATAGGCGTTTCGATATCCAGAAATCCATCGTCTTCCAGATAGCGGCGCACGGCCGCGGTGACTTTGGCCCGGAACTGCAGGCGCTGGCTCATAACCGGACGGCGTAAATCCAGGTAGCGGTAACGCAGACGCTGCTCTTCCGAGTTTTCCTGATTCCAGTCCAGCGGCAGTACATCGCTTTTATTAATTACTTCCAATGCAGTACCGAAAATTTCGATTTCGCCGGTGCGCATGTCTTTATTGATTTGCCCTTCGGGGCGGGCGCGGACTTTGCCTGACAACTTGACACAGAACTCGCTTCTCAGGGTATTGGCCACGTCCAGTACGTCTGGCAGGTCCGGGTCGAATACTACCTGCACTATGCCCTCACGATCGCGCAAATCGATAAAAATGACGCCACCCAAATCGCGACGTTTGTTCACCCAGCCACACAGTGTGACTTCCTGGCCGACGTATGATGAATCGATATTCCCACAGTAATCTGTGCGCATGGTCCTTGACCCCTGATATTTTTGTACAATGATGATGCCAGTCACTTGCGCTGCTGTGGGCCCGATGGTGCAATCGTCGTCTTAAGTTTGACGACTGGCCGACAATCAGCCAATTTCACATGCGGTCTGCAAGTCTGCTGCATTGCGATAAATTAAAGGCCGCATAGTATAAACAAATGCTTCGTAAAGCCCAATGACAAATACAACGAATGAGTGTGAAGTGAATCAGCAAACATTAGCCCCTGTTTATCTGGGCTTGCCGGTCTGGCAGGATACCAGCTGGCCGGTCCACTGGTTTCAGTCATCGGCAACCCGGCAACAGCCCTTGCGTGCCTATGCGGGCAAACTTAACAGCGTAGAAGGCAATACCACCTTTTATTCACTGCCCCACGCCGATGCCGTGGCCCGCTGGAATGCCGAAACGGGCGCAGACTTTTCGTTCACGTTTAAGTTTCACCAGCACATTTCCCACAGCGAGCAGCTGGCCAGGCAGCTCCCTGCAGCCATGGAACAGCTTGATTTATTGTCGGCATTAGGGGACAAACTGGGCCGCCTTATGCTACAGCTCCCGGCCCGGTTCGGCCCGGCGCAACTGCCTGCTCTGGCGGCGTTTCTGGAAGGTTTACCCGACACCTGCCGCTATGCCGTCGAAGTACGCCACCCGGCGTTTTTTCAAAAGGGTGACGCCGAGCAACAGCTGAACCGGCTGCTGATGCACCATCAGGCGGACCGGATTATCATGGATACCCGGGCATTATTCAGCGGCCCGTCTACCAGTGCCCTGCTAGCCGACGTGCGCACCAAAAAGCCGCGGGTACCGGTCAATGTGATTGCCACCGGACGGGCGCCCATCGTGCGCTTTGTGGGCAACGACAATGAGCAGGATAACCTGCGCTGCCTGACCCCGTGGATCACTAAAGTGCACCAGTGGCGGGAAGAAGGGCGCACGCCGTATGTATTCTTACACCGGCCGGATAACAAACAGGCTCCCTGGCTGGCGCAGTTGTTTATTACTCAGTACAACCAGCGTTACCCGGCCTTTGCACTGCCTGACATCGGCCTGGCAGCGCAACCCAGTCAGGACGCGTTGTTCTAATAACCTGGCCGGGGCTCAGGAGCGAAAATCTCCGGCGTCCAGCTCGTGCTTTTTCATTAACTTATGCATATCGGTGCGGTTACGGCCGGCCAGTTCCGCTGCGCGGGTGACGTTGCCGTCGGTCATCTTCAGAAGTTTAAACAGGTATTTCTGTTCAAACGCATCCCTTGCTTCGGTGAGCGTAGGCCAGCTCTGGCGCGTGGCAGACAGCGCCTGTTCAACCAGATGCAGCGGCACCACCGGGGTCTGGGTGAGCGCCACACACTGCTCCACCACATTTACCAGCTGCCGCACATTGCCCGGCCAGTCTGATTTTACCAGCAGTTGCATGGCATCATCAGAAAACTGACTGACCGCTACCTGATGGCGCTGCGCGCTTTGGCGTAGCAGCGAACGGGCCAGTAACGGAATGTCCTCACTGCGCTCTTTTAACGCCGGCAGCTTCAGATTGACCACATTCAGGCGGTAATACAGATCTTCCCGGAAGCTGCCCTCTTCCATTTCTTTGTGCAGATCTTTGTGGGTGGCTGAGATAATGCGCACATCAATATCCACGTGCTTGCTGCTGCCTACCGGCCGGATCTGGCGCTCCTGCAATGCCCGTAGCAGCTTCACCTGCAACGTCATGGGCATGTCGCCAATTTCATCCAGAAACAGGGTGCCACCGTCCGCTTCACGGAACAGCCCGGCGTTAGCCTGCACGGCCCCGGTAAATGCCCCCTTGGCGTGGCCGAAAAGCTCTGACTCCAGCAGGTTCTCCGGCAACGCGCCACAGTTTATGGCCACAAACGGCTTGTCCCGTCGGTTACTGGCCTGGTGAATGGCCTTGGCCAGCAACTCTTTACCGGTCCCGCTGGCCCCGCTGATGAGCACACTCACTTCCCGTTGGGCAATGCGGTAGGCCTGATCCAGTACATTCAGCATTTCCGGTGAGCGGGTCACGATGTCTTTAGCCCAGTCGCCAGGCTGGGCAGCCACAGACTGACTCAGCGCTTTTTGCAGCAGGCTGCGCAGCTCCTCGTGATCCACCGGCTTAGTCAGAAATCCAAATACACCGCGCTGTGTGGCGGCGACTGCATCAGAAATGGTGCCGTGCGCGGTCATCAGGATCACCGGAATATCCTTGCGCACCCCCATGATTTCTTCAAACAGGCTGAGCCCGTCCAGTCCCGGCATGCGTAAATCACTGAGCACCACATCGAACGATTCACTGTGAATTTTTTTCAGCGCCGCCTGGCCATCCTCCACGGCCGTCACCTGGTAGCCTTCCCCTTCCAGGCGGATAGTCAGCAGACGCAGCAGACTTTGATCATCATCCACCAACAATAATTGTGGTTGTACGTCTTGTTTATCACTCATTGTTGATTACTCCGGTTCTTATCCATCATGGTCGCTTCTATTTGCAGCAACTCCTGCAGCTTTTTCTGCTGCGCTTCCAGCTCGGCGTTCAGACCGCGTATGGTCACTGCCCGCTGGGTATTCAGTTTATTCAGTACGCTGATGGCCGACTCGTACTCCAGCATCTGATTATTTGGTGAGGCCAGCACGGTCGCTGCCACCTGTTGCATCTGTGGCGTGAAGTGTGGCAGCAGTTCGTCCAGCCAGTGCTTCGCCCGCAACCGGTCCTGATAAGGGGTATCCGTGGGCAGTGACAACAGCACCTTATGCAATTTATCTGATGCACTGGTGCCCAGTTCAGTGATCGCAGCTTTGCGCTCCGGCCATGCGGTGTTGTCTGCCCCAACCCAGACGCCGGCCCAGTAGGTCAGCTCACAGTTGTGCTTGTTAATATCAACGTCATCGTTAAACACGCATACATCCGGCTTCAGCGGCAATATGGTGTCATGCTGAAATTCCGGCGGTGTTGCCACTACGGGCTGCTCCGACGCTGGTTGCCAAGCTGCACACCCGGCCAGCCCGGCCAGCAAAAGCAGTAACCACGTTGCTCTCATTATTCTTGTTCCTGTTGTGGGATAGTGACCCGAAAACACACATCCGCATAATCTACGTCCACCACGGCCACCTCACCGTGCATCAGGCGGGCACAGTCGGCCACTATGGACAGGCCCAGTCCGGTACCAATGACATTATCGTTGCGCGGATCATCACCCCGGATAAAGGGTTCAAATAAGGTGGCCACCTTGTCGGGCGGGATCCGCTTACCCCGGTTCGCCACATCCAGGACGACCGTGTGCTGTGCACAGTAGATCCGGACATCAATTGGCCGCCCTACGGCACCATGCGCAACCGCATTAGAAACCAGGTTATCAAGAATGCGGCGATATAACTCCTCATCCACCCATACCGAACCGGTCTGGACCGACACCCGCACTTCGCGCTCCTGCAACGCCAATGCATAATCCTCCAGGCAGTCATCCACCAGCTGACGGGGATCGGCGCGGGTAAACTTAGGCTGAGCCTGCTGTAACAGTAAATTATAATCCAGCAGCTTTTCGATGAGGGTGCTCAGTCGCTGGGTACTGGAGGTGAGCAAGGTTAACACTTCCCGCTGTTGGGTGTTGAGTTCTCCCACCACATTGTCTGACAACAGGCTACAGCCTTCCTTTATGCTTGCCAGCGGTGTTTTTAGTTCATGGGCTGCGTGGCGCAGTAAGGCGGTACGGATATGCTCAAGTTGCTGCAGACGATCGGCTAACCAGTGCAGATCCTGCTCCACCCCAATCAGTT
>JBPEWW010000478.1:0-4772 GCA_052032275.1 Alteromonas sp.
AGCGGCCTGGATCTGACGCCAATCATTACCCACGAGTTTGCCATTGATGACTTCCAGAAAGGCTTTGATACCATGGGTTCAGGTGAATCAGGTAAAGTAATTCTGGACTGGCAATCATGACGCAGTTTTCTCATATCAGTGTGGCGGATGTGGCCGCCAGGCAGGACGATGTCGCGGTGGTGGATATTCGCGACCCGCAATCGTTTGCCAGTGGTCACATGCGCGATGCACTCCATTTGCATAACGACAACCTGGCCGAGTTTGTGGCCAACACCCCCAAAGACAAGCCGGTGGTGGTGGTCTGCTATCACGGCATCAGCAGCCAGCAGGCGGCACAGGTGATTGCCGGGCAGGGCTTTAACGAAGTCTACAGCATGGACGGTGGTTTCGAGGCCTGGCGCGCCTCGCAGCCTGTTGAAAGTAGTCATTCGTGAGCACGCCGCTAATCGCCTTTCGCCAGGAAGGCGCCGCCCATCTGCTGGCTAACTATCTGCACAGTCAGGGGATCCCGGTTCGGGTGCAGCGCACGGACGCCGGCGATGAGTTCGCACTTATCCTGGAAAATAACGATGACGTGCTGCGCGCCCGGGATATTACCGAAGACTTTCTGCAACATCCCGGTGACCCTAAATACCAGCAGGCAGCCTGGCAGCGCGGTGAGCGGGTTCGCTTAACGCCGCAGGGGGGCAACAGTATTGCCGGTATGCTGCGCAATGCCATGACCTCACCGTTTACCGCAACCATACTGGTGATCTGCGTCATCATTTACGCACTGTCGCTGGTGGGCTTATTCTCCCCTATCGCCAGTCAGCTGATGATGCAGCCGGTGTCGCTGCTGATGCAGAACCACGAATGGTGGCGCCTGCTGGGGCCGGCGTTTATCCACTTCTCCATTTTGCACATTGTGTTCAACCTGTTGTGGTGGGGCATGCTGGGCGCGCAGATTGAACGAACCCTGGGGGTAAGCATGCTGCTGATGGTGTTCGTGGTGTCGGCAGTGGCGTCGAATGTGGGCCAGGCTTTGTTCACCGCGCCCTTACCCAACGGCTTGCTGCCCTTCGGGGGGTTGTCCGGGGTAGTGTACGCGCTAATGGGGTTTGTGTGGTGGCTGGGCTGGCTGAAACCGCAGTGGGGGCTGAGTATTCCCCGTGCCATCATCGGTTTCATGCTGGTGTGGCTGGTGCTGGGGTATGCCGACGTGCTGTGGGTGAGCATGGCGAATGCCGCGCACACCGTGGGGCTGATCACCGGGTGCGCGCTGGCCTATATGCTAAGCGTAGGCGCCGATAAACGGGCGGGTTAACCGCCCTGATACAGGTATTTGGTAAAGATAACGTCGCGCACCACTTCACCCCCGGTCTCCTGCTTCATGTGATCCTGCAGCGCGGTGAGGATCGCGCGGCGGATGTCTTCCCGCCCGGTGAGTGACTTCACTTTTTCTTCCGGCTGGCGACCAAAAATTTCAATGGCCGTGGCCCGCATCAACGGCATATGGTGTTCGGCAATTTCCAGCAGCTCAACGTCGTTAATCATCAGTTCTACCGTCACACGGACGTAGCCCAGCTTGCGTGCTGTGGTACCCACATAATTGGTGACAATGTCCGGCTCTAAGCCCAGATAGGCATAATTCGCTTTACCCTTCGCGTACGCGTTAGCGCTAACGCCGGCAAGCAAAACCACAGAAACGAACAGTGTGCGAAACAAAAGGCGCAAATTCATAAATAGTTTTATCAGTACAGTGATGGAACAAGGCATGAACGTAGTGTTGGTAGTGTAGCAAAATCAGCTAACTGCGCACTACTGCGAAAGTATAGAGTTGTTGTACGATAAAATACAGGATCTGGTTGTAAAGTCAGTGTCGCAGGCTGGGCGAATGCCGTCGGGCAGTGCTAAGATGCGGCTTCCTGAATAAGTTTGAGCAACACGTTGAAAGTTTCTCCTGATTTCCCTGTGGGATTAGCGGTGCACTGGTCGCCGGAAAGCGACGTCTGGTTACCCAACCCCTACCTGAAAAACTGGTTATCAGACACCGGCTCGCTAACCGAGCGGGTGCAGTCGCTGTGCCGGCAGTTCACGCTGATCAAACTGGGGCAGGGCAGCGCACCTTTGGATGACAGCGAATGCGCCCGGTTACCGGGCCCGGCCGACGCCTATCAGGTACGGGAAGTGCTGCTGTGTGCCGACGGCGTGCCCTGGGTGTATGCCCGGTCAGTGATCCCGCAGTCGCTGATAGACGACGAACTGGCAAACCTGGGGGCGCAGCCGCTGGGCAAGCGTATCTTTAACGACAGCCGCTTCGTGCGCTCCGCCTTTGAACTGTGTGAGGTGGCGCCCGCCGCCGTGGCACGGCTGAATATGGACATTACCCGCCCGCTGTGGGGGCGGCGCTCAAAGTTTTCGCTTAACAGTCAGCATATGCTGGTGGCGGAGGTCTTCCTGCCGGGTGCGCCTGTATATAACGACGGATACCACCATGACTAATCAGTTAACGTTCAGCAACCTGAACGCCTATGGCCGGCTGATGCGCATCGATAAACCGGTGGGCATTTATTTGCTGTTATGGCCAACCCTGTGGGCGCTTATCGTGGCGGCCAAAGGCCTTCCCGCATGGCCGGTCACTGCCATTTTTGTGGCCGGGGTGGTGGTGATGCGCTCGGCCGGCTGTATTATTAACGATTACGCCGATCGCAAGGTAGATGGCGCCGTTAAACGTACCTCGGCACGGCCGCTGGTAAGCGGCGAGGTGTCGGAACGCGAGGCGTTACAGCTGTTTGCGCTGCATATCGGGGTGGCGTTTTTGCTGGTGCTGATGCTTAACTGGCAGACCATCGCGATGTCGGTGGTGGCCCTGCTGCTGGCCGCCAGCTACCCGTTCATGAAACGGTATACCCATTTACCCCAGGTGGTACTGGGTGCGGCATTTGGCTGGTCTATTCCCATGGCGTTTACGGCAATTACGGGCAGCGTGCCGGTGTGGGGCTGGGTATTGTTCTTTGCCAACCTGTGCTGGACGGTGGCCTATGACACCATGTATGCCATGGTTGACCGCGATGATGACATTCAGATTGGCATCAAATCCACGGCGGTGTTATTCGGCCGCTTCGATAAGGCCATGATTGTGTTGCTGCAAGTAATTACGCTGGCTTTGCTGGCAACCGCCGGACTTATGATTGCGGCCAGCTGGCCATACTACCTTGCGCTGGCGGTGACGGCGCTGTTGTTTGGCCACAGCTATCTGCGGATCCGCAGCCGCAAGCGGCAGGCCTGCTTCCGGGCGTTTTTAGAAAGCCATTACGTGGGCATGGTGATCACAGTGGGGCTGCTGGCGCATTATCTGCTGACCTGAGCCGCCCCACAGCCTGGTTAGTCGGCCTTGTTTTCCAGCTCGGTCAGGCGCATTTCCAGTGCCTCTAGCTTTTCGCGGGTACGAATGAGTACCTGGCTTTGAATATCAAATTCTTCGCGGGTGACCAGGTCCAGCTTCGACAGCTGCGACTGCAACACGTGTTTCACCCGGCCCTCCGCTTCTTCCGCCATATTGCGCACACCCGGTGGCACGGCGTCAGCAATTTGTTTAGCCAATTCTTCCAGTTTCTTCGGATCAAGCATGGATTTTCCTTTATAATGCGCGACGTCGACGATGCCTCCATTCTATAGCGATACAGTCGACATGCAATGAAAACCGCTACCGCAGGCTGTGTTCCCCGGTGGCGCGTGTCTGGGTTAACAAGCGGGTATCTGACTTTCCATGAAGATGAACGACGCTCAACAATCTGCGGTGACATACGTGTCAGGACCGTGTTTGGTGCTGGCGGGGGCCGGAAGTGGCAAAACCCGGGTGATCACCAACAAAATTGCCTACCTGGTAAGAAACTGCGACATACCGGCCCGGTATATTGCGGCGGTGACCTTTACCAACAAAGCGGCCCGCGAAATGAAAGAGCGGGTGGCCCAGACACTCGGTAAGAAAGAAGCGCGCGGCCTGAAGGTGTCGACCTTCCATACCCTGGGCCTGAATATCATCAAGTCGCACGTGAAAGACTTAGGGCTTAAGCCCGGCTTTTCCCTGTTTGACGACAAAGACTCGCTGGCCCTGCTTACTGACCTGACCGCCGATACCCTGGATGGCGACAAAGATCAGCTGTCGTTACTGCAAAGCTGTATTTCTAACTGGAAAAACGACCTGCTGTTGCCTGAGGCGCTGCTGCGCACCGCCACCAGTACCGGGGAAAAAGAGTTTGCCCAAGCCTACCAGCAATACCAGAATCATTTGAAAGCCTACAATGCGCTGGACTTCGATGACTTAATTCTGCTGCCCACGCTGCTGCTGAAACACAATGAGCAGGCCCGGCTGAAATGGCAGAGTAAAATACGCTACCTGCTGGTGGATGAATACCAGGATACCAACACCAGTCAGTACGAGCTGGTCAAGCTGATGGTGGGCGAGCGCGCGCGCTTTACCGTGGTGGGCGACGACGATCAGAGTATATATTCCTGGCGGGGGGCCCGGCCACAGAACCTGAACCTGCTGCAGGAGGATTTCCCGAAGCTGAACGTGATCAAGCTGCAGCAGAACTACCGCTCGTCCGGCCGTATACTGCATTGCGCCAATATTCTTATTCAGAACAATCCTCACCTGTTCGACAAAACGCTGTTCTCTGAGCTGCAGTATGGTGAGCCACTGAAGGTCATCGCCGCCAAGAATGAAGAACATGAAGCCGAACGGGTGGTGGCGGAACTGATTGCGCATAAATTCATGAACCGCACGAAGT
>JBPEWW010000479.1:0-8229 GCA_052032275.1 Alteromonas sp.
TATCTGCAGAAACGCTGGGGGATATTTACATTGGCTTGCTGGGTCTGGCCGTACTGCTCTATGCGATCCTCGACGGCTACGACCTGGGAGTAGGCGTGTTACTGCCACCCCGGGAAGAAAAATTCCGCGACGATATAATTGCCTCGATTGGCCCTTACTGGGATGCCAATGAAACCTGGCTGGTACTGGCCGTGGGGTTATTGCTGTTTGCGTTTCCGGAGGCGCACAGTGCCTTTCTGCAAACGTTGTATATCCCCGCGACGCTGATGCTGATTGGCCTGATCCTGCGCGGCGTGTCCTTCGACTTTCGCGCCAAGGTCGCGCAGGTAAAAAAACGCAGCTGGGATCTCTGTTTTAAGTGGGGCTCACTGCTCACCACTCTTGCGCAGGGCTATATGCTGGGTATTTTTGTTACCGGGCTACGAACGGATCTGTGGGCACAGGGGTTTGCATTGCTCGCCGCGCTTGGGGTCACGGCCGCCTACGCGTTTATCGGCGCCTGCTGGCTGATTATGAAAGCGGAAAATCAGCTACAGGAAAAAGCCTTTAGCTGGGCCCGGCGCGGTCTGGTGGTACTTGCCGCAGGCATTTTCAGTGTGAGCATTGCCAACCTGGCGCTGCATGACGACGTGCGCTCGTTATGGCTGAGTGCGCCTTCGGGATATGTGTTACTGGCGATCCCGCTTACCTGTTTTGCCCTGCTGGTATTGTGCGCGCTGGTACTGAAAAAACTGCCGCATGCGGACGGCCATGGTGAGTGGCTGCCATTTTTTATCGCACTGCTGGTCTTTGTATTGTCATTTACCGCCTTCGCTATCAGTTACTATCCGTATGTGATCCCGGGTCAAATGACCGTGATGGATGCACTGAGCGATGCAGACTCGTTACGCTTTCTGTTAGTTGGCACGGTGATCGTGGTGCCCTGTATTCTGGCGTATACCGCCATGGTGTATAAGATATTTGCCGGTAAGTCAGAAAAGCTCAGCTACTATTAATGGGGTAAGACACCCACGACACGGGGCAGTGCGTGCCAAGGGTTTACTTAGAACATTTTTTAAGCAAATTGATCTGTTTTATAACTTTACCTGTAATAATCAAATGAATCATCATGTTAACGACATGCTTACACATTAGACATATCTGTGTAATAGAGCTATGATGAATGAGGGTAATTCTAAGGAGGAGAAGACGCTCATGAATATAATTTCAAAAACTTTTTCACGCTTTTTCGAGCGCGCCCACCCTTACACTGTCGCATTTTATCTCGGCAGAAAGAATACGCAGCGCATACTGGATTGCAAGATTAAGAAAAAATCTAAGCTTCATCCGGAACAGGAAGAGAAGAAATAACACCTAAGAGTGAGGAAAAAAATCAGGCCACGGCCTGATTTTTTTGTTTCTGCACTTACATTTTGATCAGAAAAACGCCTGCAGCCCTGTCTGCGCCCGCCCCAGGATCAACCCGTGAACATCGTACGTGCCTTCGTAGGTGTTTACCGTTTCTAAATTGATCATATGTCGCATCACATGGAATTCATCGCTAATACCGTTGCCACCATGCATATCCCGGGACTGCCGGGCGATATCGAGGGCTTTACCACAGTTATTGCGTTTAATTAACGAAATCATGGTGGGATCGAATGCAGCAGAGTCGATGAGCCGGCCGACACGCAGTGCCCCCTGTAATCCCAGTGCAATATCAGTTTGCATATTGGCCAGCTTGGTCTGAAACAGCTGGGTTTGCGCCAGCGGTTTATTAAACTGCTTGCGGTCAAGCCCATACTGACGGGCGGCATGCCAGCAAAATTCTGCCGCCCCCATTGCGCCCCATGCGATACCGTACCTGGCCAGATTCAGGCAGCTAAATGGCCCTTTCAGGCCACTGACACCGGGCAGCAGGTTGTCTTCGGGCACAAACACATTATCCATCACTATTTCGCCGGTGATGGAGGCCCGAAGCGACAATTTGCCACTGATTGGTGGTGCCGAGAGCCCCGGCATGCCTTTTTCCAGCACGAAGCCGGTAATACGATTGTCCTGTGCCTCGTTCTTCGCCCACACCACAAACACGTCCGCCACCGGTGAATTGGTGATCCACATTTTTGAGCCGGTCAGGCGATAACCGCCCGCTACTTTCACCGCCCGGGTTTTCATCGCCGCAGGATCTGAGCCGGCATCCGGCTCGGTAAGACCAAAGCAGCCTATCCATTCGCCACTGGCCAGTTTAGGCAGATACTTTTGTTTCTGTTCGTCACTGCCAAACTGATGGATGGGATGCATGACCAGCGAGGACTGCACACTCATGGCGCTGCGGTATCCGCTGTCCACCCGCTCTACTTCCCGGGCAATGAGTCCGTAGGACACATAGTTGACGCCCGCGCTGCCGAACCCGTCAATGGTGGCGCCCAGCAGGCCCATCTCACCGAACTGACGCATGATCCCGGTATCGAAGTGGCCGTTACGGTTGGCCGCGATGATCCCCGGCATTAGGGCGTTTTGGCAGAAGTCGTGGGCAGAGTCACGGACCATGCGCTCTTCAGCTGAGAGCTGATCATTTAGCAGCAGGATATCATCCCAGTTGCTGGCAACATCAGACATGTGTTTTTCCTTGGATCCTGAGGTAGACAGAGTGTATCACAGCCTGGCGTGCGGTCACGCTGGCTGGTCCTGCTTACAGATGCGTCAGCGGCAGCGCGGTGTCGTACTTAATTTGCTCCATCGCAAAACTGGAGGTCACATCCTGTAAGTCGATACCGCTGACCAGGCGCTTGTAAAAATGGTCAAAGCTGGCCATGTCGGGGACTAACACTTTCAGCAGGTAGTCGTACTCACCGGACATCCGATAAAACTCCACCACTTCTTCAAACGCGCCGGCATGGCGGGCAAAATCAGCTAACCACCTGCCATCATGCCGCGCGGCTTTGACCTGCACAATCACGGTGGTGGCCAGACCCAGCTTTTGGGCATTGAGCAGTGTGACACGCCGGGTGATAAGCCCGTCATGCTGCAACCGCTGCAACCGTCGCCAACACGGCGTCTGGGTGAGCCCGACCTGCTCGGCCAGCTCAGCGAGGGGGATATCGGCATTGCGTTGCACCAAGTACAATATTTTCTTATCGATGCCATCCAGAGCATTTTTTTTCATAATTACGAAATACGCGCATTATTTTTCTAATACTTGTGAGCATACCCGTTTATTTTAGCAGCGTCATGTCCGTTCTTGAGCGCACAATAATCCTATAGACAACTAATCATGAAGCAAGCTTATGTTTGACACCCTGCAAACCGGCAGCATCCGGTTTCCTGCCCGTATTTATGGTGGTATTGATGAAACCATTGGTCATACGCCGCTGGTGGCACTCAATCGTATGGCGAAGCAGCGTGACTTTGTCGGCCGTGTGCTGGCGAAAGTGGAATACATGAATCCGGCGGGCTCGGTGAAAGATCGTCCGGCAGCCGCCATGCTCCACCGGCTGATGGCCAGCCCCGGCTTTACCGCCCGTACCCGGCTGATAGAGGCTACCTCAGGGAATAATGGGGTGGCCTGCGCCTGGCTCTGCGCCCTGTATGGTATTCCCCTCACCATAGTGATACCGGAGCATATGTCGGTGGAACGCCAGCATCTGATCCGCCTGTACGGGGCCAGGCTTATTACCACGCCAAAGTCACTGGGGACCAAAGGCGCGATAGATGAAGCTGCCCGGCTGGTTGCTGCCGATCCTGACGCCGTGTCGCTGGATCAGTTTGCCAATCCCGCCAACCCTGAAGCGCACATGCACACCACCGCTCAGGAGCTGCTCCACGATACCCAGGGCAATATTGATGTACTGGTGGCAGGGGTCGGTACCGGCGGCACCATCAGTGGCCTCGCACAGGCATTAACGCCCCATTGTCCATGGCTTGAAGTGGTGGCGGTAGAGCCTGCCCGCTGTCCGGTGCTCAGTGCGGGCCGGGCCGGCGTACATAATATTCAGGGGTTAAGTTCGGGGCATATTCCGGCAGTGCTGGATCAGCACTGTTATCACCGGGTGCTCACCGTGGATGATGAACAGGCCATTGCCGAGGCCCGGGCACTGGCGCGCATTGAAGGGTTAGCCGTGGGCATTTCATCCGGTGCCACCTTTGCCGTTGCCGCCCGGCTGGCGAAAGATGAGCGCTACCGTGACAAGCAAATCGTGATGATATTAGCCGACAGTGCCCAACGGTACTTTTCTACACCGCTGTTCACGCCCCCGCCTGGTGCCGCGACCTAATTCAGCCACCAGGGTGACGAAAAGTCCACTTGATCAGGCGGTAACTCGAAGGAAAACGGCGGCTCAAACGCTTCCCAGAACACCGCCTGATAACTGTCCTGCAATATTTCGAAATGGCCTTGCTGCTGGTACTGTTTGAGCAATTGCTCGTAGGCGCCGGCCGGGAGTTGCGGGTTACCCTGCTGAAAGATAACCGCACCGCCAAACTCAGCATATAAGGCTTTATCGATCAGCCACTTCTGAACCTGGATCTCAGCCACCTCCCGTAACGAGGAGGTATCATTGCCTGGTGCCGCGTCACCGCGCATATCGGCTGAAAACCGCGCCAGAAAGTGCCCGACCAATTCCTCTGACGCCTGGATATCGCGTTTAGCCGCGTAATCCTGTAATACGGCCTCGACGATGGTGTCAGCCAACGCGCCATGCCGGTAGAGGGCCAGCGCCATGTCTTTAGAGATGGAGTGAGCCCGGGCAATGTCACTCAGCTGCTGACGGTTAGGGCTGATATCTGCCTCACTGACTGGCTGGCCAAATAACGTCGCCACCTGCGTCTGCTGCGCCTGTGCCAGGCTACAGAATAACCAGCCTATCAGCAGCCACCCTGCCTGAAAAAGTCCGTTGTTACGCACCGCTATATCCCTTCCTTAGTTACCGCATGTTCACATTGCCTGAGCGTGGTTTGAATCACACACTGAAAACCTGACATTATTATACTTGGCATAGTCCCCCCTGAAGCTATCAGACCGAGATATCGAACAATGGTTCATATTCGTGCTGTGCGACATACTGACACAATAAGCGTCGCGCACAGCTGTCAGCCTGCGCACGGGCTGATACACTCATTACACGCTAGCGCCACGAGGAAAGCAATGCATAAACACCGGCTTTGGCTATTCACCGGCTTGCCCGGCACCGGCAAATCAACCTGGTCGGCGCATTTAGCTAAGTGCGTAAACGCCTGCCTGATTGATATTGATCGGCATTTTTCGCCAGTGGTCAGTGCGGGCTTAGCGCTGGCCGGCTACCCGGAAGACGATCGTGACTCGCCCACATTTAAAGCCGCCTTTCGCGCACCCATCTACAGCGCCATGTATACCATGGCCGCTGATAATCTTGCGCATACGCCGGTGGTGATGAATGGTCCGTTCAGCCGCGAACTACAACATCCTGACTGGCATACCCAACTTAGCCAACGGTTTAATACTGAGGTTGAAATTATCTACTTACACTGCGCTGCGAAAGTGCGATTGGCGCGTTTGCAGGCCCGCAGCGCGGACCGGGATCGTCAGAAACTGGCTAACTGGGCAGCGTTTGCTGAGCCACAGGGAGGCGCACTGATTCCGGCGTGTAAGCACACACGGGTAGATACCGGGAATTGTACAAAAGAACGGTGGATGGAACAGGTGTTGAAAGAGATGGGAGTGTAGCAAATAAAAACGGCGACTGATGTCGCCGTTTTTTGAATCTTTAGATAGCTTGCACGTTAGCAGCCTGAAGACCCTTTTGACCTTCTTCTACGTCAAACTCAACGCGCTGACCTTCTGGAAGGGTTTTGTAACCGTCAGACTGGATAGCACGGAAATGAACGAAAACGTCCTTGCCGCCGTTATCCTGAGTTAGAAAACCATAACCTTTATCAGCGTTAAACCACTTAACGGTGCCTGTAACTTTAGACATGTCGTATAGACCTCAAATAGCAAATCAAATGCGCAAATGCGCGTGTAACTGTGTCTTTAATTGAAGCATGTTATTTGGGTCTTACTTACGAAAGGGGCAAACGTCGAACAACAAATCACAAAGTAACTTGCGTGGTTTTACATCCTGCAAATAAACAATAATCACGTCTTCAAAAAGACCTGTGACCCGAAGGCCACGCTCACTATACCACTGTGAGTACAGAATGATACAAATATTAGGCGCTTACCCGCGTTTATCCACAAATATTCACACAAGTGTCATATTGCCATTTCGCCGGCACGAATGTGAATAAGCGCTTACTGCCCCTTCTTCCACGCCAGATACCAGCAGCCAACACCGACCACGGCACTACTGACCGGAAATGCCCAGTGCAACGCATAGGTGGGCAGGATCCCCGCCAGAATGACGCCGGTGGCGCCAACAATACTTAAGTGGGTGGACTGGATAGACTGTGACTGTAATTCAATCATCTTCTGGTGCGTGCGTTGCTGCTGCAGCGGAATACGCTTCATCTGCACCAGGCTGTCATGCAACAGGTCCGGCATTTCAGGCAGCTTTTCAGACCAGAACGGCAGGTTGGCGTGCACCTTTTTTAGCATCGCCGTCATACCCACCTGTTCCCGCATCCAGTTTTCCAGAAACGGCTTGGCGGTTTTCCACAGATCCAGCTGAGGGTACAGCTGACGGCCCAGGCCTTCGATGTAAAGCAGGGTCTTTTGCAGCAAGACTAACTGGGGCTGCACTTCCATATTGAATCGCCGGGCCGTATTGAACAGCTGCAATAACACATTACCAAAGGAGATTTCGGCCAGCGGCTTTTGGAAAATGGGCTCACACACAGTGCGGATGGCCATTTCAAATTCGTCAATATTGGTATCGGCCGGTACCCAGCCTGAGTCGGCATGTAACTGCGCCACCTTGCGGTAATCGCGATTGAAAAAGGCGATAAAGTTTTCTGCCAGATACCGTTTATCGTCTTTATTCAGGGTACCCACGATCCCGAAATCGATAGCAATATATTTAGGGTTAGACGGGTTGTCGGTGGCCACAAAAATATTGCCCGGATGCATATCGGCGTGGAAAAAACTGTCCCGGAAAACCTGGGTAAAGAATACTTCCACGCCCCGCTCCGCCAATACTTTCATATTGGTTTTCTGTGCCAGCAGGGCATCAATGTTGGAGATAGGCAGACCGTAGATCCGTTCCATCACCAACACATTGTGACGGCAGTAGTCACTGTAAATCTCCGGCACGTACAGCGCGTCCGAGCCTTCAAAGTTGCGCCGTAACTGGATACCGTTCGCCGACTCCCGCAACAAATCGAGCTCATCGACGATGGTTTTCTGGTATTCCTTCACCACTTCCACCGGGCGCAGACGCTTCCCGTCGGGCAGCCACTTTTGCAGCACCTGGGCGAGGGTGTACAGCAAGTCCATATCCGCATCGATGGTTGCACGGATATCCGGCCTGAGCACTTTTACCACCACATCCTGATTGGTGTGGCGTAGCCTGGCCGCGTGCACCTGCGCAATGGATGCGGAGGCCAGTGGCTCTGAATGAAACTCACTGAACAGCTCATCCAGGCTGTGCAAACCCAGCGATGTCTTAATAATTGCTTCGGCCAGATCGCTTGAGAATGGCCGCACTTTGTCCTGCAGTAACGCCAGCTCGTTGGCGATGGCCGGTGCCAACAAATCCCGCCGGGTAGACAGCATCTGCCCAAACTTGATAAACACCGGGCCCAGCGACTGTAAGGCCAGGGTAAGGCGTTCACCGGCATTATGATGTTTGTGCTTATTGCGGATCCAGAAAATCAGATGACGGGCGAGCCGGGCATACCACGGCATCCAGCGTTTGGGGATCAGCTCATCAATACCATGCTGCAACAGCACTTTGTTTATCTTATACAACCTGACAATGCGCATGTTTATCTCTTCGTGAGTCGCTGTTCCAGTTTTTCCAGCCGGCTTTCAGCACGGGCTACGTCATCACGCAGTGTGCTGACACTGTCGTTAAAGTGCATCACCGCCAGCCGGTGGGCGGCCAGCTGCTTTTCTTCCACCACTGCATTGCCCAGGGTCCGTGAGAAGCTGCCCAGTAAGCGGGTCATATGCTCGTGGATCTGACGACCAGCCGCGAAGGTCTGATGCGCAATGACATCATTGGTCACCTGAGCCAGCTGGTCTTCCCAGTCAATATCCAGCTGCTGGAACAACGCACTGACCTGCTGGGCAATTCGCAGCTCACCCTCTACGGTCAGCTTTTGTTGCTGAATCAG
>JBPEWW010000048.1:0-2956 GCA_052032275.1 Alteromonas sp.
GTGGCCCTGGACTTACTCAGTGACGTGAATCGCGAATATGGCCCGGAGAACACCAGTGCAGCCCCTGATATGGGCCTGAATGTAACGCTGGGTAACAGCTACGATTATGACGAAGACTGGCGCTTTGGTTTTCTGGCGACTGCCGGTTACGATGCGCAAACCCGCGCCACCGAGCAATATGAACTGCAGGATCCTGACCGGATTGGTGACGATGTGATTCTGGTACGTTTTTTCGACGATATCCAGGGCACAGAGCGCACTGTGCAATGGTCGTCGCTACTGACGCTGGGCATTGACTATAATCGTCAGCATCAGATTGATTACAGCATCATTGCCCTGAACGATACCCGCGATGAAATCCGCGAGAAATTCGGTAATACCGAAAACCTCAACCAGGCAGAAGGCCTGCGTATTCGTGATATCGACATCGAGTATGAAGAGCGCACCCTGTATACCAATCAGCTAAAGGGCATGCATACCTTCCCGGATCTTAACTTTTTAGGCTTTGACTGGCGCTGGTCAGAAGGGCGCTCTATCCGTAACGCGCCGGGGAACATGGAGGCACGGTTTGTGCTGGCTGATGAGAACCAGGACGATGTGTTCGATGTTGCCAGCGAAGGCTTTTTGATTGATGCGCAAACCGCGGCGCGCTATTCGTTCCAGAATCTGCACGACCGGCTAGAGAACTATGGCTACAATTTCTCGTTACCGGTGACCATGGGCAAGTGGGAAACAGAGTATAAGTTCGGTGCCGATTTCGTGTCGAAAGTGCGTAGCGCCCAAACCCGCCGGTTCGACGTCAATACATTGGGTTTTGCGAACCGTGACTTTCTGCGGGGCAGTGTGTTTGGCGATATCTTGAGTGACGAGAACCTCGCCGGTGCAGAGCTGAGTAACCGTGCGGTACTGCGTGACACCACCGTCGCGGGCGATGACTACATTGCCGGCCAGAAGGTGGACGCCTACTACTTTGAAGCGGATTTCTTTTATGACAATAAATGGCGCTTTACTGGCGGGGTGCGCTGGGAAGACTTTCGCCAGGTGGTGGCGCCATTTGATCCGCGCACCAATCAGTTTGACTTGAGTGACGATGCTGACCGGTCTCAGCTAGCCTTTAACGAAAACGATTTTTATCCGGCTCTGGCGGTGACGTATTTTCTAGAAGAGGATATGCAGCTGCGGGCAAGTATCGGCCAAACGGTTGTCCGCCCGGATTTGCGTGAAGTGTCTTCCGCCACCTACATCGATCCGCTGACCGACTTCCCGATTGCGGGGACACCGGGGTTAAGCACCACCGCCATTACTAACTATGACCTGCGCTGGGAGTGGTATCGGGACAACGGCAACAACCTGTCTGTGGGCCTGTTCTACAAAGACATGGAAGCCCCGATCGAATCGGTGCAGTCACCGGCTCAGGATGGCCCGCCGCTTATTCGTATAGCCAATGCCGAGTCGGGTGAAGTGTACGGGGTGGAGCTGGAGTTCCTGCAGGGACTGGACTTTGTCGGCGAGGGGGTCTGGGATAACCTGTTCACGTCGGGCAACATTACCGTGAGTGACTCTGAAATTGTCCTGGATCGCCAGAACATTGTTGAACAAACCGGGGTCTCTGCGGCTATCACCAATACTACCCGGCGCATGACCGGTCATTCAGAGTACGTGGTTAATTTCCAGGTCGGGTTTGACTCAGACAATGGCGAGCACTCTGCGTCAGTGGTGTATAACGTGTTTGGCGAGCGGATCCTGATCCCCGGTATTGACGGGTTTGACGATAGCTATGAAGAACCATTCCACTCGCTGGACATGGTTTACAAGTACTACCCTGACTTTAATACCACTGTCACATTCAAAGTGCAGAATGTGCTCAACGAAGATAAGGAAATCGTGTTCGAGGACACACTGCTGCGCTCTGAAACACGGGGCACCAGTTTCAGTCTGTCCTATAAGCGTGATTTCTAACGCTAAAATGAACGTGAAAAGGGCCGCATTACGCGGCCTTTTTTGTTTGTCGACGCGGCGCAGCCCGTCGCACATATGACGATTGTGTAATAAAACTGTCACAGTAAACGCCTATTCTACGCGCAGAATTTTCAGGGTCGGGTAATACCGATTTTTTTAAACAAAAAGGTTTGAATGTATGAAGCTTTTTAACTCGTTGCTGTTGGCCGGAGCGCTGCTCACCGCTCCAGCGATGGCACAAGACGATGAAGTCTTAAAACCGGTTGTCGATGAAGCTGCCAAGATCAATGAGTCAGCGGCCGAATCACAGGAAAAAATCAATAACATTACCGACCAGATTGGTTCGAAACTGCAAAAATTCAAAACTCTGAACAAAGAGATTGAAGGCCTGGAGGTCTATAACGCCCAGCTGCAGCGTCAAATTGACAACCAGCAACAGGAAATGGTGGACCTGAACGCGGCCATCGATGAAGTGTCCGTTGTTGAACGTCAGATCACCCCATTAATGTTGCGGATGATCACCGGGCTGGAACAGTTTGTGGAACTGGACGTACCGTTTTTGCCGGAAGAGCGTGCCAACCGCATTGCTGACTTAAAAGCCATGATGGACCGCGCCGACGTGGCCACCTCTGAAAAATTCCGTCGTGTGATGGAAGCGTATCAGGTTGAGATGGAATACGGCCGCACCATGGAAGCCTACAGCGGCATTCACGCCATTGACGGCCAGGAGCGTGACGTCGAATTTCTGCGCCTGGGCCGTACCGCACTGATTTATCAAACTCGCGATGCCAGTGAGCAGGGCGTGTGGAACAAGCAAACCCGTCAGTGGGAAAAGCTGGACAGCAGCTACCGTACCCAAATTACGAAAGGCTTACGCATGGCCAAGAAACAGCTGGCGCCCGATATGCTAATGCTGCCTGTAGCAATCACAGACTAAGAGGTTGATGAGAATGTTGAACACTGTAAAACGAATCGCTGTTGGTCTGGCTGCGCTGAG
>JBPEWW010000480.1:0-3470 GCA_052032275.1 Alteromonas sp.
TGGACGATACCGATCCGGCCCACGCGCTGGATGCGCCGGATGCACTGAATTACGGTGAACTGGAATACTCGGCACGTCTGGATGAGCGACACAGCTACGAAGTCAGTGTGGAGCGTATCCAAGAGGGCAATTTTGTACGCGGTGAATACCGCTGGAAGTTCCGCGACTCGCAAACCCTGTTTCTCGAACTGGTGCAACGGCTGGACGACCCCAATACCAAGACCATCGCAGGGCTGTCGGGGAAGTTTACGGCGGGCGAACACGGCCTGGAATACTTTGCCCATTATAACTACGTGAGTGAAGGGTTTGGCCCCCGCGCGGAGCTCACCGAAGACTTCCTGGGTACCGGCCACGGCGTATCGGCGGAACTCAGTGGAGGCCTACCGGTGGACCTCGACGCGGAATGGTTTGTGCGCCTCGACGTGGTAGACAGCACCACGCGTCTGCTGACCGGGATCGCCATTTCGCTGGATTACCGCTGAGCCGGCAGCGCAACAAAAAAAGGCCCGACAAAGAGCCGGGCCAAACAGCAAGAACGCGTACACACTTTAACAGTGCGTAATCATATACGCCCCCTCCTTATCCCCAGTTCAGCGTTAGCAGGTTACGATTTTTTAATCCGGGCTGAAAAATCCTGATCGCTTCGCTATCATTAATAGGTGAACGGCAATTCATTCACCAATACAACGGAGGGCACATGACTTCGCGGGTGCATTTGCTGACCCAACATTTACCTGTATCCCGACTTTCCATTGATGTGCTGTTTGCACTACGCCTGCTGTATGACGACGCAGACCCCACCCAGAATATAGATCAGGATATCGCTGATTTGGCCACGTTCCCGGAGCGGCTTCACGGCAGCTATCGCGATGAATGGGAAGCGGTGGTTAAGCGCGGCCTGGCGCACCAGTTACTGCATGACCAACACCGGCCAGCCATGGAGGTGATTGATGATATCATGACGCAGGTGCACCTCATTCACAGTAACGACCGACGTTTTCAAACCTTAATGCCACTTATCACTCAGGCGCAAACTATCGTCGCTGCTGACAATACGGCGGTCTTTCCCAGCCCGCTGCGCCAACAACTTACTGCATTGTTGTTGCCCGCTATTACGCTACCCGGCGACCGCGACTAGCGTTACTTTTTGGCTCCACCGGGCGCGTACTGCGAAGGGCAATAGCCACGTAGTACGTCTTTAGGCCGCCGCGCCAGATGCTTGGTATTGCGTCCGCTCACTCTGGCGCGCCAGTTACGAAATGCCGTGGCTTTCAGGCGCGACCGCATCAGGGCCACCACTTGCTTTTCAGACAGGCCGAAGGTCGCCTCTATGGCCTCAAAGGGCGTGCGATCTTCCCATGCCATTTCGATAATGCGGGATATTTCATGTTCTTCAAACTGAGACATAACCAGGCTCTGCTAAGGCGGGTAATTTGCGTGTGAGATTATATACGCGTCACGCTTACGTGAGTTCACTGAGCGGTTGCGGGCATCGCTTCCTGTGCCAGCCGCAGCAGTTCAGCCGCAGCGTTTGCGTCAGACAGTGCCCGGTGGTGACGTTCCATGCCAATCCCAAAATGCGCCGTAAGCGCCGCCAGGGAATAGGAGGGCAAGCCCGGATATGCCTTGCGCATCTCTCGCACGGTGCACAGTTTAGGGCGACGATAATGCTGCTCCAGGCGGGCAAACTCCTGCTTAATAAAGCCGTAATCGAAATTAACGTTATGGGCCACAAACACGCAGTCTTCAGTGAACGCCGCTATGCTTTCAGCGACATCGGCAAACACCGGCGCATCTGCCACCATGGCATCACTGATCCCTGTTAGCCGGGTAATGGAAGACGGGATCCGGCGTTGCGGGTTTATCAGCGACTGCCAGCGGTCAACAATTTCGCCGTTCACCATCTTGGCAATCCCCACTTCGGTGATACGGTGATAGCTGGCATTACCCCCGGTGGTTTCGATATCCACCACCGCGTAGGGCTGCTGCGGGTCGCGCACCCAGTTTACCTGGGTGATGGTGACATCAAACCCGGCTTGCTGCAGACGCTGGATGGAAATGAGCTGGTTGCGCCGCAACTGATCGCCCGGGGCCTTGATCTCCTCAAAGCGTAACCCCTTATCGGCCACCATAATGTCCGGAAAGCCATCCCGGAATGCGGCGAAGTCTTTACACATCATGCGCAGCACTTGCTGGATAGCCGAAAAGTCGCCTTGTTGAAGCAACACCCTGGGCGTGTCCAGCAACTGCTGGCTCCACATAAACAGGCTGTTTACTTTGCCAAAGTGGGCGGCAGCCTGCTGCGTCACATGCCGCAACATATCAGCCGGTGTAGCGAGGCTGGCCAGCAGGGCT
Source organism: Alteromonas sp. (assembly GCA_052032275.1). Taxonomy (GTDB): domain Bacteria; phylum Pseudomonadota; class Gammaproteobacteria; order Enterobacterales; family Alteromonadaceae; genus Alteromonas. Next base: position 2,356 of record JBPEWW010000480.1, read on the forward strand.
TCGATGTCCTCACTATATCGTGCATAAAAGTCGTTATGCCGTAACGGCTGTGGCCGGCGGTCAAATTCATTTACCAGCGCCCCCTGGTTGTACAGCAACTCCCAGAAAGTGAGCCCGAACAATGCCCGCCATAACCGGTTTTCAGTGCGCCACGCCGTGATCCCCTGCCGTTTGTACCAGGCAATCACCCCTTTCTCTACCTGCTGATTCTGGCTTTCATCCAGCGCCAGCACCCGGCTGGCATTGCGCAACATGTCGGTGACTGCGCTGGTGCGCTTTTTATGGTACTTGCGGGCGTAGAAGTCTTCGGCGAACGCCAGCAGCGTGTCGGACGCGGGATTATCGATAATCCCTTCCAGCTCTGTTTTCACGGTGTCTTTGTCACCGGCCTTATACAGCTCCCGCAGCCACTTCTCACGGGCATGATCGCCCTGCCCCTGCGCCAGCACAGCCAGCGCCAGCGCGGGTGAGTCTGCTAACAGTGACTGTCCCAGCTTCAGGCAGTACTTATCCTGCAGATGCTGGCCCACGGCACTGTTCACCGCCGGCAACCATGCGCCGGCCAATGCCTGTCGCTGCACCAGCGAGGCGTACGGAAGCGCCTGTAGCTCTTTGGCATAATACCAGGCGGCACTGGCCTCATCGGCATCATCAAAGCGTGCCACCGCCTCGCCGCTGCCGGAGTCATCACGGGTGCGCATGATCCCTAAGTCGCGCATGGAAAACTGATTAAGGCGACCACGGGTGTTGCCAAAGTACAGAAATAACAAAAAACGCAGCGGTTCATCGAATTCGCAATACAGGTACTGATCGCAAGGCCAGCTGGCGGGCCAGCCCTGCTCATCTATGTAACCACTTAACTGGCTGGCCAGGGCGGGTTTGGTTGCCGACGCCAGCCCCCGGGTAGCCTGATAACAGCCAAGCAAATCGATAATATCGGCTTTGGTGAGTACCGCCGCCACTTCGTGCAGCGGTGCCCGCGACAACGGCCCAAACCAGCCCGTTTCCAGCAACCTGTCAATTTGCTGCTGTGGCTGGTGAATTTCTGCATAGCTGAAGTGGGCACGGTTTACCACCGCATACTTGCGGTTAGCCGCCCGGGCCACTATGCATTG
>JBPEWW010000481.1:0-6051 GCA_052032275.1 Alteromonas sp.
TCTTTCGCGTGCCGGTGGGGTGGTGCGCCGACACTTTTCGCCGGAACGGCTAATTCCAGCACGGCGGTGGCCGACTCAGTTGCAACACTGGTGACCAGGATATGCGTGTCATGGCCGGGGAATGCCAGCCGGTTGTCGTCATTGGCCCGGCTTACATCATCGGGATGCGCCGCGCAGGGCGATACGAACAGAATAAACAGCACCACCAGAGTTAAACGTTGCATCACAGGCTCCTTCGAATGAATGCTTATTCAGCATAGTGCAACCTGGCAGGTTAGTGATCAGTTTTTAGTCCGCTGACATGCAGCCTGAAAGCCCAGCCAGCCTGCCGTGGCACTGCAGGCGGTTAGAAACGTGCCCCATCCCCAGTCAATCAGCATAATAAACAGGGTGAAGCCTTCCAGTATGCTGTAGCTGGTCAGGTTATAGGCGCCATAACTTGCCAGCCCCAGCAGCGCACCATCGATGGTGGCGTAATACCAGGGCTTATCGCGATTGGCGACTACTGTCAGCACAAAGGTTACGCCACCATACAGGAGGTAAAATACCAGCCACGGCCAGGTAATGAACTGCGCCCGTAACATCCCCTCAAGTTCCGAGGTGTACCACGCATCAGCAAGCCAGCCGAGCCAGAGCGCATCCATTACCCCAAAGCACAGCAAAATAGCCAGCATGGCTGTCATGATGCTGGTGGCAAAACGTTTGATGTTGGCAAGCATAGGTGTCTGCTCCACGTAAAAAGGCGCGCTCCAGTGTGACACGCTGGCGGGAATAATCACAGCTGATTGTTACTGGCCGGGGCCGGGGCCGGATCACGCCACCCCGCCGCTGGCCTGACATACCCCTGACTTATTCTGCCGCCGTTATGCCTGCGTGGACGCTTTTTTGCTGCCGGGTAAACCAATCGGCGCTGCGCGCGTAAAAGCTACACATCACCATTCGCCTCGCGTTTCCGTGAACCGGTAAAACGCAACCGCAGAGCCGTGTTGTACTCCTGTTAACTCTGAGGGTTGTTTAGGCCTGCCTCTGGCTGCCAGTGCATTGCGCTGACGCAGGGGGCTGACATGAAATAAGGAATCCGCCATGTCCAGCATCACCATCAACCAGCAGGAGTACGCGCTGCCCAGCGATCCACGTACTACCCTGCTCGACTTTCTGCATCAGCATTTACACCTGTTCGGCGCCCGCAAAGGCTGCGATCACGGTCAGTGCGGTGCCTGCACGGTGCTCGTTGACGGTGAGCGCATGAATGCCTGCCTGTTGCTGACGTTTCAGTTAGCCGGCAAAGCCGTGACCACCATTGAAGGTGTGGCCGACAGTGATCAGCTGCACCCGTTACAGCAAGCGTTTATCGATAATGATGCGTTTCAGTGCGGGTTCTGTACCAGCGGGCAAATCTGTGCGGGCATCGCCGCGCAGCGTGAGCTTCAGGAGCAGCGCCCTTCGGCCGTATGGTTCGATGCCGATTACACCCGGCTGGAAGACGTTAAAGAGCGTCTCAGCGGCAATTTATGTCGCTGCGGGGCCTACCCGCACATTATCGACGCTGTTACCAACACCGACAGCACGCCGGAGGCCTGATGAAACCTTTTCATGTGTTTTCCCTGCATCAGGATGCAGACCTAAGCCGGGTGCCTTCCTTTACCCACAGCCGGTTTCTGGCGGGCGGCACCAACCTGGTGGATCTGATGAAACATCAGATAGAGCAGCCAGATCAGATAATCGACTTGTCGGGGTTTACTGAAGCTCACCAGATTACTGAGGAAAACGGCCGGGTGGTGATTGGTGCGATGGTGACCAACACGGCGCTGGCTGACTATGCCTACCGGCATCCCCGGCTGTCGGTGCTGGCCCAGGCGCTGCTGGCCGGCGCCACAGTTCAGTTGCGTAACCGCGCGACCACCGCGGGTAATCTGCTGCAACGCACCCGCTGCTATTACTTTTACGACACCAGCAAAGCCTGCAATAAGCGGCAGCCGGGCAGTGGCTGTGCCGCCAGAGAAGGTTTCAATCGCATTCATGCTATTTTAGGCACCTCAGAGCACTGTATTGCCAGCCACCCGTCAGACATGGCCACTGCCATGGTGGCCCTGGATGCGCGGGTCCACATCTGCAATGCCGCCGGCAAGCGCCGGGAGCTGCCGGTTCGTGAACTGTACACCTTGCCCGGCGATACCCCTCATGTGGAAACACAACTGGCAGACGATGATCTGATCACCGCAGTCAGCATCGACACCGTTCCCCGCGGCACGCATATTTATCAGAAGGTCCGGGACCGTTCGTCTTATGCGTTTGCGCTGGTGTCTGTGGCCTGCACCCTGCGCTTGAAGGAAGGCATAATTGATGAGGTCAGCCTGGCACTGGGCAGTGTGGCGCCGCGCCCCTGGCACGCACAACAGGCGGAAGCCTGCCTGCGTGGCAAACCGCCCTCGCCAGCGTTGTTTGCCCGGGCCGCACAAGCCGAATTGCAGGACGCGCAGGGCTATGGCGGTAACGACTTTAAAATTCCTATGCTGAAACGCACGCTTATCCATGTTTTAAACCAGGCCAGTGAACAGCAGCGCGCCCACCCCAGCCATGAAGGAGCCATTTATGCCCGCTAACCGCACCAGCAACTCACAGGGGATTGGCGCCGCGATGAACCGCGTCGATGGGCGGCTTAAAGTGACCGGCAAAGCACCTTACGCAGGGGACAGTCAGTTTACCCCCGCACCATTGGTGGGCTGGGTGGTGGGCGCCGATGTAGCCAGTGGCACGCTGACCCATCTGGACACTGCGCAGGCAGAAGCCCAGCCGGGCGTGCATGCGGTGATCACCCATCACAACGCAGTTGAGCAGGCGCCGTTTGGCAGTCCGCCCGACAAGGGCCGGTTCGCACAGAGCCGGGCGATGCTCAACGACACCCAAATACGCTATGCCGGCTTTCCCGTGGCCATGGTGGTGGCTGACACACTGGAACAGGCCCGCTATGCCGCGCAGCTGATTAACTTTACCATTTCAGCGGCGCCTGTCAGTCTGCTCACCGAGCACCATGAAGCGCAGGTGGTGCCCGACGATATTGATGGCGGTTACGAGCCCGATGCCGGTACCGGCGATATTGATGCCGCGCTGGCTGAGCACCGGCGTTTTGACATGACGTACACCACCCCGAATCAGGTTTCGGCAGCGATGGAGCCGCATACCTGTATTGCCAGTTTTGATGGCGAACAGCTTGAGGTACAGGCGAGCGTGCAGATCCTGGCCAGTGCCGTAGACTGTCTGGCTGCTACCTTTAAGCTTTCACCTGACAACATTCGTGTTAAGAGCCCGTATGTGGGCGGCGGCTTTGGTTCAAAACTGGGGCTGCACAACGACGCTATTTTAGCCTGCATTGGCGCGCTTTACCTGCAACGGCCGGTGAAAGTTGCCATGACCCGACGCCAGGTGTTCCATAACGCGCCGCACCGGGGTAAAAGTATCCAGCGCATGGCGCTCAGTGTTTCCGCCGAGGGTAAACTGGCCGGTGTACAGCATCACAGTGCCATGCCCATGGCCAGGGATTATGCCTTTGCCGAAGGGACCGGCGTGGCAGCGCGCATCAATTATCAGGCCGGGGCCATTGACAGTCAGCACCGGGTAAAAGTGGTCGACTCGCCCATGATAGACTCGGTCCGTGCACCGGGAGATGCTATTGGTTCGCTGGCGTTTGAGTCGGCGGTTGACGAGGTGGCCCGTGCGGCGGGAATCGATCCGGTGTCCTTTCGGCAACATAATATTGCCCCGGTGCACCCCATCACCGGCGCTGACTTCTCAACCAACAACCTCGCTCGGTGCCTGACAGAAGGGGCGGCGCAGTTTGGCTGGGCAGACCGTCAATACCGCACCCGCGGCAGCCGTAAAAACGGCTTCGGGGTGGCGCTGGGGATGCGCATGAATACGGTGGTGCCCAGTGAGGCCAGTCTTTCTCTGGATCCCAGCGGTGCATTGCTGGTACGTACCGACATGACCGACATTGGCACCGGGACCTACACCATCCTCACCCAGATCGTCGCTGACCAGTTCAAGGTTGACCCTGAGCATATCACCATTGATTTGGGTGACAGTAAATCGCCGACCTCCAGCGGCTCTGGCGGATCGTTTGGCGCCTCCAGCGCCGGGACGGCCGTGCTCAATGCCTGTGAGGCACTGTCGGCAAAACTGTGCGAACTGGCCGGACTCGCCCGGGGCACCTCGTTGGTGCAGATAACCAAAGATACGGTGACATTTGGTGAGGGCGAGACGCAACAATGCCATGAACTCGGCCAGTTACTGAGCCAGACCGAGCCGCTCACGGTAACCGGCTCGGTTGCCCCGGATGACGATAACGACGAGTATGCACAATACAGCAGTGCGGCGCATTTTGCCGAAGTCGAGGTGGATACCGTGACCGGCGAGGTGAGAATTCTGCGTCAGCACGGCGCTTTTTCCGCCGGCCGCATACTGAATTATAAAACTGCGGCGTCGCAGCTTAAGGGCGGGATGATATGGGGTGCCAGCTATGCCCTGTTTGAAGATTTACAGCAGGATCCCCGCGATGGCAGCTTTGTTAACTGCGATTTCGCCGAGTATCACATTGCGGTAAACCGGGATATTGGTGAGGTCGCTATCCATATCATTGAAGAGCCTGACTTCAAGGCCTGCAAACTGGGCAGTAAAGGCATTGGTGAACTGGGGATCACCGGCTCCGGGGCAGCCATAGCCAATGCCGTATTTGATGCCGTTGGCGTGAGGGTAAGAGACTTTCCCATCACGCCGGACAAGGTGCTGGCCCAGTTACCCGATCCGCACTGAGCTGGCCACGGCCGGGTGCAGACCGGTAATGCCGGACAGGCTGGTGCGGGGAAGTGCAGTGCGCCTTGGCGCTGGCTTAACCTCCAGCAAACATGCCATCGCTCACGGTTGATTCTTGCTGTACCTGGGTGGCAGATTTACCCAGCAGCGCTTTAAACACCCGGCAAAAATACGCCTGTGAAGAAAAGCCCACCTGGCTGTAGACTGCTGCCACGCTGTCTCCTCTGACTAACCGCTCGCGGGCCTTTTTGATTCGGACGGTATTAATATATTGCGACGGTGACTGCTGAAAGTACTGCCGGACGCGTCGCTGCAACTGCCGCTCTGACAGCCCCATCAGCCTGGCCAGCCTGGGCGCCTTAAATTCGGTATCTTCGTAATGTGCCAGCGTGACGGAATTGAGTGAGGACAGAAATAATCTGTCTTTGGTTTGATTGCTGCTTGCACTGGATAACACGAACAACGGCCATTTTTCAGAAAGCTGTGTCAGTAACCTCCGTTCCAGATGGTTTTTGATTTTCAACAGCAATTCAGCCGCCGTAAAGGGCTTGGGTATAAAGTCCACCGCCCCCGCCTGTAATGCATCGATAACCACCTGTTCCCGGGTGCGTACACTCAATACGATAGCGGGAATATCCTTCAGCGTATCGGCTTGCATGTGACCTAACAAAGACAGTCCGCTGCCCTGGCTTAACACCAGGTCGGTAAGCACTAAATCAACATTATTTTGCCTGAGCAGGCTGAGCGCGTCTTCCTCACTGGTCGCCAACAGCAGCCGATAGTCATGGATCAAAAGTTTACTGAGAAAAGCACGCAGCTCTTTGTTCGGCTCCACTAACAACACGGAGGGTAAGTAACCGGCAAGCGCAGAGCCAAGACCAACGAAGCGCCGTAGCCGGTTTTTCCGGATTTGCCGCTCCCCCGCATCATCCACCCTGCCGGAAACGGTTAGCCCCTGGTAATCAATACTTACCCGTCCCTCGGTAACTGAGACACCGGGCTTATTCACAAACGCGTGGCAGAGATTACTGACCGTAGCGGCTGGTAACGGCAGCTGGTCTGCACCGGAAAACTCGCACTGCAGGGTGGCGCCGGACCCGGCTTGTCGTGACTTTATATGACAGCGGCCAGTGACCCGCTCCCGCCCTGAAGCAATGGCGTGTAGCAGCACACCCATATAGCCCACTACGGGCATTTCACCCATTTGAATAACTTGCGTGCGCAACTGCCAGGTGAGGGTAA
>JBPEWW010000482.1:0-2708 GCA_052032275.1 Alteromonas sp.
AATATTATAAAGGCGCAGGCGAGCCGGACGACCCGTTTAGCCCATGCGGATGATATTATTGACAATAGCGGCTCACGGGACGCCACCCGGGAACACGTGGCTGCTCTTCATGCCCGTTATCTTGCAATGGCACGCGGCGCAAACTGACCTTCATTTGGCTTTAAATGCCCTTCGCGCTTGAAATTCTGACGTTTTTACGCTGTAGTTCGATCTGACCAAACTATGAGGAACTACATGTCTGACGCTGTTTTCGAATTTCCACTGAAGGAAAAAGTTCGCAATTACCTGAGAATTGAGCAATTGATGGCTCAGTTGAAAACGGGTGCGCAAGTCCAGACAGCGCCGGTGCAGATGTATTTCTTCGATCAGCTGTTTATTTTACTGGATTTATTCGATCGGCTCGATCTGCGAACGGATATCCTTAAAGATCTCGACAGTCACGAGAAAAACCTGGTGCACTGGTCACAGCACCCCAATATCGATAGCAGCGCGTTAGATCAGGCGCTGCGGTCTATCATTACGCTGCGTGAGCAACTTAAAGCCAGCAAAAAATTTGGTACCGAGCTTCGTGAGGATAAGTTTTTAGCCTCCATCCGACAACGGTTTGCCATTCCCGGCGGGGCCTGCAGTTTTGATTTGCCCAACCTGCATTACTGGCTGAAGCAACCACTGGAAGCGCGGCAACAGGATATCGCAGACTGGTTAAAAACCCTCACGGTTCTGGAAGACGCCATCGCCATTAGCTTGTCCTTTTTGCGTGAGCGGGGCAATTTTCAGAAACTCACTGCCAACAACGGCTTTTATCAGGGCGTGGCCGAGGACAAAAATGAGCTGCTACGGATACGCTGTAGCGTTTCTGAAGGCCATTACCCCACTGTCAGCGGCAATAAGTATCGCTATGCTGTCCGCTTTATGTGGTTCGATCCTGACGCGGGCCAGGGCAGTTCAGTAGCCGCTGACGTGCCCTTTTCACTCGCCGCCTGTTAACCGGTAAATCTGCACGTCTGCCCTGCCGTTACTGGCCTTTTTTAACTGGCCACTTCGCAGTAACATAGGTGTATTGTAATTTTTTCTGAGTGATGCCATGAAAGTAAATTGTCCTATATGCAGCAAAGCTGTGGAGTGGAATGCCGACAGCCAGTACCGGCCGTTCTGCTCTAAAAAGTGCCAGATGATCGACCTTGGTGAGTGGGCCAGCGAAGAACGTAAAATAGCCACGGCGGCAGAGCCTAAATCGTCTCCTACGCCCATGGACATTGACGAAATAGATGCCATGCTCAGTCAGCAATCTGACGATTTTTTCAAACATTAAGGAATAGCTATGATCCAGTCCATCGCACTGGTAGGCGGGACCCACGGCAATGAGACCAGCGGTATTCAGCTCATCAAAAACTGGCGTGAGCGAGGGCTGCCCGACCGGTTTACCTCGTTAAATGTCACCTGCCTGCTGGCTAATCCGGATGCCATCAATGCCAATGTACGCTTCCTTGAAGAAGATCTGAACCGGCAGTTTTCGTTCAAGGCATTGATGAGCAAAGGCACCAGTAAAGAAGCCCGGTTAGCCGCTGAGCTTAATCAACAACTGGGCCCGAAAGGCAATGCCTGTCATGATTTGGTGGTGGATATTCATAACACCACCAGTAATATGGGCGCGACTCTGATTATTCTGGAGCTTGATACGTTTAATACCCAGCTGGCCCGGTATGTGAAACAGGTGATGCCTGAAGCCAATGTGTTAGTGGAAGACGAAGTACCCGTAGCCGATCATCCGTATTTGTGCACCACGGGCAGCAAAGGCGTGATGATCGAAGTTGGCGCACAGCCACAGGGTATTCTGAGAGAAGATATTTTTCAGCTGACCGAGACCATGGCAGAAGCGATCCTGGACTTCTGTGTGGCGTGGAATAACGACAGCCTGGATAACCTGCCCGCTTGCGAAGCGTTCCGGCTGGGTGACAACGTGCCTTTTCCCCTCGACGAACAGGGTCAGCGATCAGCCATGATCCATCATCAGCTCCAGGATGCTGATTTTCTTCCGCTGCTGCGCGATCAACCGGTGTTTCGTGACTTTGCCGGCAACGACATTACCTGGCAACACGACACCACCTATCCGCATTTTATCAATGAGGCGGCCTACCATCAGCAACACGTGGCATTCGCAACCGCCAGCCGCATTACCATTTAGGCACCAAACAGTACGCAAAAAAAAGCGAAAGCCGCAGGTGCTTTCGCTTTTTTCGTTGTAAGCCGCCACTTTTATAATGCTGTGTGCAGGGCGCTGATAATGGCTTTGTTCGCCTGTGGAAACACCGCCGGATCAAGGGCATCCACCGACCACCACTGGCCCTGTTGCCCCTCGGCTCCATAAGGCTCATCATCGAAGCCGGTGACCAGGTGCACGTCGAGGCGTACCCGCTTGTCGCCGTAGTCATGGACAACTTCCGTGAGCGGCGATGAGGCGCTGACACTTATGCCGGTTTCCTCGGCCAGTTCACGCTCCAGTGCCTGGTGTACGGTTTCTCCACTATCGACTTTTCCGCCGGGAAATTCCCACTTGCCGCCCTGATGTTTATCTTCAGGACGCAGGCACACGTAAACCTGCCTGCCGCGAAGGATAACCCCCACGGCAACATGCACCTCTTTCATCAGGTCAGTTTACCGTGACACTGCTTGTACTTTTTGCCTGATCCGCACGGACAGGGATCGTT
>JBPEWW010000483.1:0-7570 GCA_052032275.1 Alteromonas sp.
TGCTGTTTGGCGCGGTCAAACAGTGACTCGTGCCACTCGTAGGGTGTGGCGGCCTTTTCATATAAGGCGTGCAACTTCTCGCCGGCCCACAGGCTGTCAGCTTCTGCGATCACAAAGTCACTGCTGTGGACATCAAGCGTCATCGAGTCGGCGGTGTAAGTTTGTAGCTTTATGGCATGCGCACCAGCGTCGGCGGCCGCATCCACCATCCGTTCAGCAAGCGCCAGGTCCTGTCCGTGGTTACCACTTAATTCAGCGATGATAAAAGGCGGAGAATCCGGCCCTATAACGACGTCGCCCAGTTGGATAGCACCTGTCATGGTTGCTCCTTTAAAAACTTGTTACGTTATTGACCAGTGAATCGGCGTTTAGCGGTTGTCCCCGGCTGGTCGCATAATCGGCCATGGAAATCATTAGCTATGAGTTTTCATGCAGTTGTGCCTCGCCGTAAGCGCGGTACATCAGCTCAGCCCTCAGCCAGTCTTCCGGCGTATCAATGTCCTGTACCAGGTAGCGGGGTAAGATAACGGGGATACTGTGTGGTGCAAAGGTTGCAAAATCGCCCATCCACGCATCCCGGGTGCCCCAGTAAAACTGGCCGGCGTCGTGATAGCATTCTTCTAAGTCCTGTGAGCGCATACCCATCATGTCAGGCTGGACCGGTGTCACCCCGCCCTGCTCCAGTCTGATTGCCCGCTGAACAGGAAAGGCAAATGTCGTGACTGAAAATGCAAACCGCTTATGTGGGTCGGCTGTCAGCCTGTGCAGCCCTTCGGTGAGCTTCTGCGCTGACAGAAAGGGCGCCGTGGCGTAAATACAACAAACGTAGTCGGCCTGACCGACTGTTTTTTCGTACTGGTCCACGGCGTGCTTCACTACCGGAAACGTGCCAATATAATCGTTAGCCAGCTCGTCAGGACGCTGAATAATTCGGGTCGCACCACAGCCAAGCGCCACCCCGGCAATCTCGTCAGAGTCGGTGGACACCACCACATCATCAAATAAACCACTGCGCAGCGCGGCTTCAATAGAGTAACCGATAAGCGGTTTGCCTGCGAAATCGCGGATATTCTTTCCAACAATACGTTTGCTGCCGCCCCGCGCCGGGATGACTGCTACCTTCATGCAAGTACCTCATGCAATGTAGACACGACTTTATCCTGCATATCGGCAGACATCTCAGGAAATAAAGGCAATGTGATAGCGGATTGATAATACGCTTCACAATTGGGGAAGTCTTGCGACTGAAAGCCCAGCTGCTGGTAATACGGATGCTTGTAGATAGGAATATAATGAACATTGACGCCAATGCCACGTTCACGCAAGGCGTTAAACACCCCGGCTCTGTCATGGGCAGTGACTTCAACCACATACAGGTGCCAGGCACTGTTTGCGTCGAACACTGGCAGCTTTAAGGGTAATTTCGCAAGCTGCTGCTGATAATGGGCTGCCCGCTGCCGCCGGGCGTCTATAAAACGGTCTAAGCGGCGAATCTGACTGTTGCCGAGCGCCGCATGCAAATCGCTAAGCCGGTAGTTATAGCCCAGTGACTGTTGTGCGTAGAACCAGCTGTGGGCCTGCTCATCTTCTGGAAAATGCGCTGGGTCGCGGGTTATGCCATGACTTGCATGCAGCCGCAGCTGTGCTGCCAGCTCCGGGTCATTGGTAAGCACTGCGCCACCTTCTGCCGTGGTCATCGACTTAACCGGATGAAAACTTAACACGGCCATGTCGGCGTACGTCGTACTCCCGATGGACTGTCCCTGTGGGTCGCGTCCCCCAAGCCCGTGCGCCGCATCCTCAATCAGGACAATATTGTCATCTTTTATCAGTTCTTTAATAGCCTGCATGTCACAACTACTGCCCGCGAAGTGAACGGCTACGATGGCTCTGGGTAACCGGCCTGCGGCACGTGCTCTGGTAAGCTTGTCTGCCAGCAGCGGCAGCGACAAATTGCGCGTGGCCGGATCGATATCGACAAAATCTACCTCAGCACCACAATAACGGGCGCAGTTTGCGGATGCTGCAAACGAATTCGGCGATGTCCAGACGACATCGCCCGGTGCTACCTGTGCGGCTAAACACGCTAAATGCAGCCCAGAAGTGCCGCTGTTACACGCGATAGCGTAGCTGGCCCCGGTGTATTCACACAAATTCCGTTCGAACGCTGGAACCTGACTCCCCTGGGTTAAGAATTCGTTTTGAAGAACGTCAACAACTGCGTCTATGTCGTCACGGTTTACTGAATGTCGGCCGTAGGGAATCATAACGTAACTTTATCCAGCTCCCGTAATTCAGCGATGGTCAGAAAGTGCGGGTTGGTCCCTGAGTGGTATTCAAATTTATCGGAGGCAGGCCGGCCTGTTTCACCAAGCTTATTTTTGGTGTAGTCGAGGTTCTTATCAAAAAACGTGATTGCCGGCGCAATGACATAGTGGTCATCAAATTCCACAGTATGGTGTGCCATTTCTTCGGGCACCATGATCTCATGCAATTTTTCGCCAGGCCGGATCCCAATCAGTTCATAGTCGGTGCCGCCACTCATGGCCTCGGCAAGATCCACAATGCGAATAGACGGAATTTTAGGGACAAAAATCTCGCCACCCTGCATGCGTGAAAAGCTTTTAACCACAAACTCAACGCCCTCATCCAGGGTGATCCAGAAACGAGTCATCTCCGGATGGGTGACGGGAAGCCGGTCACGTCCTTCGGCAATCAGTTTACGATAGAATGGCACCACCGAGCCCCGTGACCCTACTACGTTGCCATACCGCACGACTGAAAAACGCGGCCCTACGGCACCAGAAATATTGTTCGCGGCAACAAACAGCTTATCCGAAGCCAGTTTAGTGGCGCCGTAAAGATTTACCGGGTTGGCAGCTTTGTCGGTGGACAACGCAATGACGCGGGACACATTGGTAGTAATAGCAGCATCAATAACATTCTGCGCCCCATTAATATTGGTTTTAATGCATTCGTTGGGGTTGTACTCGGCTGCCGGCACTTGCTTTAACGCCGCAGCGTGCACCACGTAGTCGACGTCTTTCATGGCCGTTTTCAGGCGCTCATTATCTCTCACATCGCCGATAAAATACCGCATGCACGGATCAGTGAATTTTTGTTGCATTTCAAACTGTTTGAGTTCATCGCGGGAATAGATAATGACTTTCCTGGGGCTGGCAGACTTTAAGAGGAAATCGACGAACTTGTGACCAAAGGAGCCGGTCCCCCCGGTTATTAAAATCGATTTGTTATTGAAGTCTGTCATAGCGAGCACTCGGTTGTTATTGTTATGCAGGCGACGGTTATTGCCGTGATCGGGTACCGTTACCCTATTCATTTAAAGATGTGGCTACACTCAGTGTTGCGTTAGCTTGCAGGAACACACTCTCACTCGTACTTCTTTGCGGCAGCTCTGCTACGAACGAACTGAGATACGTCATCTTTCGCTGATTGTAGCAAAGTTTGCGCCACCTCTTTGAGCCTATTATTGACACTTAGCTCTGCATTGGCAAATGCTTGTTTTTGCTTAGCGTCTAATGTGGCCAGATGATTGGCGATAAAGTCGTCCCGGATTTTCAACAGGGCGTTGATCCGTTTTACGTCAGAAGCAGAAGGGTCATCGAGCTGCGCCGAGAGACTTTGGTTAATTTCTCTCAGCGCTGCTGGGGTATAAGAATGGTTTAATTCGTTGGCGTTCACACGGCTTGTCGTTTTTGACGCTGGGCTTCAAACGCTTGTTGTTTAGCGTCCTCAGGTATTTGCAGCCAGGCGTCGCGAATGGGTGTTAACAGGCTAGTGACTTCGTCCAGCATCTTCAAGTCATTCTTTATATGCGCATCATTTAAACGCTCGACCATATATTCATATAACGCATACATGTTCTGTGCTGTCTCGCCACCCACTTCCAGATCCAGCGTGTCGCGCAAATGGATGATAATGGCTGACGCCTTGGAAATATACTCGCCTTTGGCGGCATATTCCTTACGCTCCATGGCGCCTTTAGCATAAGCCGTGCGATCCAGCGCGCCCTGCATAAGCATCAGAGTAAGCCGGTGTGGATCGGCTGATGCCACATCTTGTTTTGTATTACCCTTGCGGTAAGCGTTAATACCTGTAAGTGCCATAAATACTCCTAGCTACCCGTTACCCTAATGAGGCCAATAATGCTGAACCGGTCTGGTTCAGCTGTGCAACGGTCTGGTCAAGATTTAAATATTTGTCTCGTAAAATCTGCTCGTAATTGAGCATGCGTAATTCCAGCTTTTCGCGATCGTCACCCACCTGATCCCGGTCATCTTTAGCCGACCGTTCGCGCAGGCTGATTAATCCGCTATAGGAGGTATACTGTTCGGCAAACTCGTACATCCGCGTGGCAATGCCTTCCTGCTCATCGGTAAACAGCTTGGCAATTTCATCGAAGTTATCTTCCAGTGCATCTTTTAGACGATCTTCACCTGAGCCGAGCCCAAAGTCAGTATTGCCGATTTCCAGTTTACCGTCGGAATCAATTTCGATACCCAGCTGAAATAATCCCCCTAAGGAGGAGGACGACACACTGCCCCCTACAATGGATGACAGCCCGCTCTGAATACCCCGTAACAGGGAGTCCCCGGCCAGTGCGCCATCTTCTTCCAGCTCCGACTCACCGTATTTGGTCAGGTTCTGAATTTCCGTCTGCAATTTATTGTAGTTTTCTACGAAGTCGCGCACTTTCTTTTCCAGCCCTTCACGGTCAAAACCAATCTCCAGTTTTGACGTAATTGGGTTTCCGGCGGCATCCTCCGGTGACAGTTCTTTGGCTTCGAATGTCACATTCTGAATGGTATTTTCAAACTTATTGCTGTCGCTTTCTACCAGAATGCCATCGATAGTGGCTTTTGCGTTTTTTGCTGCGTCAATATTAGCCGCACTGATATTTGCGGTGCCGCCCGTGGTCGAAACCCGATCTAATTCAGCATTGCCGCCATCATTATTGATAACCAGGTCATTGCCATCGCCGGTGATATCCGAAGTAAACACCAGCTTGGGGCCGGCAGCGGTACCGGTATCAATGATATTTGCGTTGACACCGAAGTTGTCTTCGCTGTCATTGATGGCCTCACGCAGCTGGGCCAGTGTCATGCCGGCGGTAACGTTAATGGTAAAATTGTTACTGGCGCCGACAGAAAAAGACAACGAGCCGGAGCCCGAAGTCAGGACGGCATCGCTTGATGCGGTGAATGCGCCGTCATCGGTTTCGATACGGCTGCCTTCTGCCAGCTGGGTAACGGCGACCTTATAGCTGCCGCGCAGCGCAGAGCTGGAGGCTTCTGCGCTGAACACGTCATTGTCTTCAGAGGGATTGGTAATCGTAGGTTCACGACCATTGATGTCGCTGTCACGGCGAAGCTCGTCCACGGTATCTTTAAAGTCGGATAATTTAGACTTAATTTTGCCCAGGCCGGATATTTCCGCCTCTATCTTCTCTTCCCGTTTGTCTAAACGGTCTTGTTTCGGCTTCCGTTCTGCTTCCAGCAATTGCGAGACAAGATCGTCAAGCGCAAGTCCTGAGCCAACACCTAACGATTGAATAGTCATGATTTTACCTCGTTACACTTCTCTGTTTATCAGCACTCCCACGCTACTTCCGACATCTTCCTGAAGATCTTTGATTCGTTCCGCTAACCGTAGCACTTCATCTGACGGAATTTGACGTATAACGTCTCCGGACTCAGAGTCTTTGACTGTGACTACAGGGCGTTCCGAGCCTTCATCTACGGAAAAGGACAGATTGCGATTCTGTGCCTGCAGAAAGCTCTGCACCTCTTCAACAGCAAGGTCAATATTTTGCTCTTGCTTCTCTCTATTCTGGTTATCGGCACTTTGCTGATCAACTTGAACGTCATTTGCCCGAATTATCTCATCCTTTGCGGAAGATTTCTCCGGCGTCTCCGCCACGTTATCAGCAGGTTTTACGGGTGCACGTTCGGCGCTTCGCGTCATTTCACCAGCAAAATTCTGGCCAACCTGAGTATTTGCAATTTCCACTTCAACCCCTCCCCTTCAAACAACAAAACGGGGCCTGCTGAACGCAGACACCCGTTACTGTCTAAGTAAGGTTAGTTACTAGTTTAGCTTATCCCAGCAGTGATAGTGCTGTTTGCGGACGCTGATTGGCCTGACTTAATACCGATACAGATGCCTGCTGAATAATCTGGTTGCGTGTCAGCTCTGCGGTTTCCGTCGCAAAATCGGTATCACGAATTCGCGAACGTGCACCTGACAGGTTTTCAGAGACGTTACTCAGGTTTCTGATCGTAGACTGGAAGCGGTTTTGCAACGCACCCAGATCGGCCCGGGTTCCGCCTAACGAGGAAATGGCACTATCGATGGACACCAACGCGGCGCTTGCGCCACCCGCAGTAGAAATATCCACCGAGCCCACACCTAACCCGGAAGCACCATAGCTGGCACCATTGGAAGACGACAAATTCACACTGATGGTCTGGCCCGAGTTCGCGCCTACCAGGAACGAAGCAGAGAAACCGCCGGTGAGGATATTTACGTTACCAAATTGCGTGTCACTGGCTACCCGCGACATTTCTGTTTTCAGTGCCGCCACTTCTTTTTGCAGGGCTGCACGGTCAGCTGAGCTGTTAATCCCGTTTTGCGACTGAACCGCCAGCTGGCGAATACGCTGCAGACTGGTGGTCACTTCAGAAAGCGCACCCTCAGCCGTTTGCGTGAGTGATATGGCGTCATTTGAGTTTCGTACAGCCTGATTCAGGCCCTGAATCTGCGAAGTCAGTTTATCTGAAATCTGCAGGCCAGCGGCATCGTCTGATGCACTGTTGATACGAAATCCTGACGACAGTCTTTCGAATGACGTGCCTAAGCGCTCGCTTACGTCAAACAATTGACGTTGCGCATTGAGCGCTGACACATTGGTGTTTACGTATAAAGACATTGATATACCTCCTGCGGATTCGATGAGCCATTGCCAGCATCAAACCCTTCCTGTTCAGGCCATCCGGGTCACTACTCCCATTCGGCCCCCTCATAAGCGAAACAAACCCTGCTTCACAAAAAGTAAGTAAATTACCCCTCAGCTAAAGGTATCGGCGCAAGCTTGAGGTTCTTTAGCTTTTTTTATAAAAACTTTTAAATTAGATAGTAAGCAACTGAATTTACTAGATTATTTTTTGATATTTTTTTACTCAGCGGAGATATGGCCTAGTCAGAAAGGCCAGACTGGCAACGTTTTGCCACCGGCTGGCGGTAATTTGAACTTGTGGCGGCGAGGTATGTTCGCTAATAATGAGGTATAAAGGGCCATGCCTGTTAAACAGGCGGGTTCTGCCTGAGCTTAAAAGCTGGCACGGTACATGCTTTATAATTGGCAGCAGTTTGACGAGATGTTTCGGCGATAATAAGAAAAAAGGCCGGAACAAATGTCCCGGCCAATCTGCTCACGTTAGGAGATTGAGCAAAATTCGGTTTCAGTCGGCTGGCAGGATACATAGTAGAATAAACTGGCCTCTCAACCAACACTTCTACACTCTCAGTTCTGTTAGTCGGCGTTTTCTTG
>JBPEWW010000484.1:0-4686 GCA_052032275.1 Alteromonas sp.
TGTTACACTTGTAAAAACTATTCTCGTTCATATCTCCATCACTTAGATAAGTGCAACGAGATCCTGGGCGCACGTCTGAATACCATTCACAATTTACGGTATTATCAACGGGTAATGCAGGGCCTGCGCGACGCCATTGAAGCACAGCAGCTTGATGACTTCGTGAAAACTTTCTACGAACAAAAAAATATGCCGGTACCGGCTTTATAATAATCGTTATTTTTGGGGAGCAATATGAGTTTATTTATTTCTAATGCGTATGCACAGTCGGGTGGCGCTCAGCAAGGCGGTGGCTTTGAAATGCTGATCATGCTGGCGGTATTTGGCCTGATTTTTTACTTCCTGCTGTATCGCCCGCAGGCGAAACGCGTTAAAGAGCATAAAAACCTGGTTTCGTCACTGAGCAAAGGTGATGAAGTGCTGACACAGGGCGGTCTGGTAGGGCGCATCACCAAAGTGTCAGACGAAAAGGATTTCATCGAAGTGGCACTGAACGAAGACAATAACATTGTCGTTCAGAAGTCCTCCGTTACTGCGGTACTGCCTAAAGGTACCATGAAGTCTCTGTAACTCTCTTCGACCCGGTGCCAGGTACCACACCTGGCCACCGGTAAAAGGAACATTGCGTGTTAAACAAAAATACCATTTGGAGGGTACTGGTCGCCGTTGTGGTGATTGGTCTGTGTGCATTGTATGCCCTCCCTAACATTTACGGCGAAGATCACGCTGTACAAATTTCTGCAGGACGCGACGCGACCGTCACCGAGTCGATGGTGACGCAGGTGGAAAAAGCGCTGTCCGACAAAAACATCACGCCAAAGCGTATCGAATTCGAAGACGAGCAAATTCTGGTCCGGGTGACTGACTCAGATACCCAGCTCGTGGCCCGGGAAGCGCTGGAAGATGCGTTAGGTGACGATTATTTTGTGGCCATGAACCTGGCGCCTGATACCCCGCAGTGGCTGGAAGATTTGGGTGGCACGCCCATGAAGCTGGGCCTGGATTTGCGCGGTGGTGTGCACTTCCTGATGGAAGTCGACATGACCGAGGTGATGACCAAGTCACTGGAAGACGCTCAGAGCGATTTCCGGACCGCGTTGCGCGAAGAAGGCATTCGTTATCGTGCGGTAACCCAGCGTGATGACTACGTGGACATTAAGTTCCGTGATGAAGAAGCACTGGATAGCGCAGAGTTCTTTTTACGTAATCGCAACCGCGATCTGACCTTCACCGAAATGGATGATCTGGTGCTGCGGGCAGTATTCTCTGAAACCAAACTAGCAGAAATCCGCGACAACGCGGTGAAGCAAAATATCACTATCATCCGTAACCGCGTAAATCAATTAGGTGTTGCCGAGCCGCTGGTTCAAAAGCAAGGTGCGGATCGCATCGTGGTGCAGTTACCGGGTATTCAGGATACGGCGCGGGCCAAAGAAATTCTGAATGCCACGGCCACACTGGAATTCCGTATGGTTGACCAGAGCAATGATATTCGTGATGCACTGAATGGCCGGGTCCCGCCGGGCTCACAAATTATTGAAGATCAGCAGGGTGTGCCCCAGTTGCTGGAAAAGCGCATTATGCTGAAAGGCAACCATATTGTTGACGCCAACAGTGGTGTCGACGAATACGGCTTGCCGAATGTGAATATTTCTCTGGACAGCGAGGGCGGCAACAAAATGTCCCGCTCAACCCGCGGTAATATTGGCAAGCCAATGGCGACCGTGTTTATCGAATACAAAGCCACTGATGAGCGTAACGAAGACGGTAAACTGGTGTTCGAAAAGCATGAGCAGGTGATCAGTGTTGCCACTATCCGGGCACAGCTGGGCAGTAAATTCCAGATTACCGGTCTCGACTCGCCGAAAGAAGCACGGGACCTGGCGCTGCTGTTACGTGCCGGTGCGCTGATTGCGCCCATCCAGATTGTTGAGGAACGTACTGTCGGTCCAAGCCTGGGTCAGGAAAACATTGAGCTGGGTATGCAGGCCATAATCTGGGGGCTGGCAGCCGTGCTGGTGTTTATGCTGATTTACTACAAAGCGTTTGGTGTAGTGGCAAACTTTGCCCTGGTCACCAACCTGGTGATGATTGTGGGCATCATGTCAATGATCCCTGGCGCCACCCTGACCCTGCCCGGTATGGCAGGTATCGTCCTGACAGTCGGTATGGCTGTAGACGCCAACGTGCTTATATTTGAGCGGATCCGTGAGGAGCTCAGAGAAGGGCGCAGCCCGCAGCAGGCTATCCACCACGGTTACGATAGCGCCTTCTCGACTATCCTTGACGCCAACATTACCACCTTCATTGCGGGCCTCATCCTGTTCGCGGTGGGCACCGGTCCAATCAAAGGGTTCTCGATTACCCTGATGATTGGTATTGCAACGTCTATGTTTACTGCCATTCTGGTTACCCGTGTCATTGTGAACGCGGTTTATGGCGGGCGTAAACTAGAAAAACTGGCGATTTAAGGAGAACCGCATGCAGTTATTAAAGTTATCCGAAACCGTCCAGTTTATGCGCCTGCGGGTGCCGGCACTGGTACTGTCCGCCATCCTGTTAATTGGCTCTGTTGTCTCACTGGCGGTCAATCAGCTTAACTGGGGACTGGATTTCACCGGGGGCACCCTGATTGAAGTGGGTTACCCAGAGGCGGCCAACCTGGAGTCTATTCGTGAGCAGCTGAATGCCGCAGATTTTGATGATGCTATCGTACAAAACTTTGGCAGCAGTCAGGACGTGCTTATTCGCTTATCTCCCCGTGAAGGCGTAAAAGCCGCGACCATCGGCGATCAGGTGCTGCAGGCATTGCGTGCCGACGGCACTAATGTGGATATGCGCCGGATTGAGTTTGTTGGTCCAAATGTGGGTGAAGAACTCACCGAGCAGGGCGGTCTGGCCATGCTGGTAGCCCTTATCTGTATTTTGGTATACGTAGCCATGCGATTCGAGTGGCGCTTTGCACTGGGCTCAGTGTCGGCACTGATCCACGATGTGCTGCTGACACTGGGCCTGTTCTCGGTACTTCAGATCGAGTTCGACCTGACGGTGCTGGCAGCGGTGCTGGCGGTCATCGGGTACTCGCTCAATGACACCATCGTGGTGTCTGATCGTATCCGGGAGAACTTCCGCAAGATCCGCAAAGGCGAGCCGGAAGAAATCGTCAATATCTCGCTGACGCAAACCCTGAACCGGACAATTATTACCTCGCTGACCACCATTCTGGTGCTGCTGGCGCTGTTCTTTAAGGGTGGGGCGCTTATTCACGGCTTTGCCACCGCCTTGCTGTTTGGTGTCGTAGTGGGAACGTACTCATCTATCTACATTGCCAGTTCGGTTGCACTGGCCTTAGGGATCAGTAAAGAAGATCTGATGCCACCCCAGGTAGAAAAGGAAGGCGCGGATTTAGATCCCATGCCCTGACCGGTAACTATCCGTTCGACAAAAAGCCGCATCATTGCGGCTTTTTTTATGGGTTGCTGTCACCGATGGCAAGTAATTATTAACAACCCAGGCACTCACGTCCAGGCATAAAAAAGCGGTGTCACTTCGACACCGCTTTTAAGTACAGATAGCGTATTTTATTTCAGGTGCTTGACCAGCGCCTGCACAACACGGGGCGCGCCCGCGACAATCTCGCCTTTGAACAGCGGGTCATTGCCGCCTTTAAAGTCAGTCACCAGGCCACCGGCTTCACGCACCAGCAGCTCACCTGCGGCGATATCCCAGGGCCTGATGCCTTTTTCCCAGTAACCGTCATGGCGGCCTGCAGCTACATAGGCCATATCCAGCGCGGCCGAACCGGCGCGGCGGATATCCCCGCATTCATGAAAAATCTTATTCAGGCTGAGGGCATATTCGCCAAATCGTGACTTGTCTTTAAACGGCAGGCCGGTGGCCAGTACCGTTTCCTGCAGGTCTTTGCTTTTGCTGGCACGAATGCGATAGCCATTTAATTGCGCACCTTTACCGCGGCTGGCGGTAAATAGCTCGCCACGAATGGGATCAAAAACCACCGCCTGGTCCAGACGGCCTTTATAAAGCAGTGCAATAGAAACGGCAAAGTGAGGAATGCCTTTTACAAAATTGGTGGTGCCATCCAACGGATCGATAATCCACTGAAAGTCTTTATCAGCCCCTTCAATCTCACCGCTCTCTTCGCCCATAAAGCTATGGTCAGGGTAAGACTGCTGAATTTTTTGAATGATCGCCTGTTCTGCGTCTTTATCAATTTTGGTCACATAATCGTTGGACCCTTTAGATTCGGTCCCTTGCTCGCTGTGATTTTCAAAACCACGGGCAATAATTGTTCCGGCAACACGCGCAGCGCGCACCGCAATATTCAGCATCGGATGCATAATTTTTCCACCAATTGTCAAAGATCAGGTCGGCAGCCAGAGCGCTGCCTGAAACGCGCGCAGTGTACCAGAACGTGTTACCGTTGCAAGCGCTGACTGCAGCGCGCGAATTGATGAGAAGATAGCCATCTAGACCGCTGCGTGCTAGGATCCGCAGCAGATTTTTAGCAAGACTGGCAGCTATTACACATGTTAGACAATGTTCGTATTATCCTGGTTAATACTTCCCATACCGGCAACATAGGTTCCGCGGCGCGGGCCATGAAAACCATGGGCCTGAGCGACTTATACCTGGTTGACCCGGTGCAGGCACCCGATGGCAAGGCCA
>JBPEWW010000485.1:0-13612 GCA_052032275.1 Alteromonas sp.
AACCCTGGAAGGCCTGGTAACCCAGACCGAAGAGGAAGTTCGCAGCCTTAACCTGCTGCCTAAGCGTGACGAGCAATAATTCGGGCACCATGCTGGCCGGTTAACTGGCCAGCCACTGCGAGATACGGGTGTGCTCTGCTGGCGACAACGCGGTGTAGTGGGCCAGTGCCTCGCTGGCCGCCGCCTTGTTAAACAGGGTCGCGGTAACGGCGATATCGTGACTGGCGCGCACCCGGTAGGCCGGACTGGCGTCGGTGTCCTCAGAGTCGTTATGGCATAAGGCCCAGAGCGCCTGGTTAATGCTCCCGGTAATTCCCCAGCGCAATAGCATCAGTGACGTAGCGCCGTATACACACACGCCGTAATCTGCCCGCAGCGCCTGTACAAACTCACCGAACGACTGGCTGCGTTGCCAGTGATTCAGCGCACCACTGACAAACAGACAGTCGGCATGAAAAATCAGTAACAACGACAATAATCCAAACAACAGTAACTGGCTGGTTTGGTCTGAGGACTGATAGTCACTGTCCATACACTGACCATACAGCGTGTGGCTCACCACCATGCTGTCAATTAGCAGAGCCAGGTCGCCAAACCGGCTTTGGGTGGTCAGTAGCTGTTGTGCGGAAAACAACACCGCCAGCTGTTTAATATTCGCCAGCCCCAGGTTACGACTGATGGCTTCATCCAGCGTGGCCGGGGCTTTCCCAAAGGTGGCCCGGCTGGCTTTGCCCATCAGGTGGGCCTGAAAAATCGGGTCGCTGTCGACAATGTTACGCACCTGTGCCAGCGTCATGGTGCTATCGTCAAGCTGTAGTAAGCGGGTGACCGTATCCGGCAGCGGCGGTAAATGCTCCACCACTTCGAGCAAATGAGAATTGCCTTTTTGAAACTGTAAGCGGTGACCAAGCTTGCGCAGCTGGCCGGCATTGATACCGCTGTACTCTTTCAGGCTGCGGTCAAATGAGCGCCGATCCGCAAACCCTAACTGCATGGCCACGTCCTCGGTTTTGCCGCCAGCCAGGAGTTGCTGGCAGGCTTTATCATGGATGAACTGACGCAATAACTTGCTAAAGGTCAGGTCTTCCTGCTTGAGTTTGCGCCGGAATACGGCTTCACTCATGCCCAGCGTATCCGCTACGCTTTCCAGGCGCAGCCGCGCCGGGTTAGCCACCTGCGCAAAGACTTCTTCCACCCGTGCCTTCAGTGAAACCAACGGCTCATTAGCCAATGCGCCTGCCAGCGCATGCTTGATCTGTGCATTGTGGTAGTAAGAAGGGGTGGTGAGCCAGTGACTGGAGAAGGTCATGGCGATATGGTCGCCTGCATGGATCGGCGAGTCCGAGAGTTCTGCCAGTAAATCACGGGCCAGCTCTGGCGCTGCCGCATGCACAGCCTGAAAACTAAAATGGCGTCCGGCCAGGTGGCGGCACAGGCCCAGTAGCACGTAGGTGTGCAGGGTATCTGTCAGCGCGCAGTTACCGGCTGCCCAGGATACCTGCACCTGTTCACCTTCCAGCCTGAAATCGAACCCACACCGGCTGTGAAACCAGCGCAGCTGATGTTGCCGAAGGGTAATCAGCATGTCATCGATGTTTTTGGCTGCGCTTAAGTAGACCGCCAGGGTGCCCATTTTATTAAAATCCAGATAACCAATAAGCGAGCGGCTAATTGTGGCATGCAGGCTGGCAGGGCAGAGACTCATCAACAGTGCTGACAACTCGGTGTCGGTGATATCGCCCTGTTCCAGCGCCTCGAGGCTGCCAAGCGCCTGCGTATCAGCCTGCCCCTGGTGGGCGGCATCCCGCCGCAATGACAACAAGGACCTGACAATGGCTGACCAGTATATTCCGTTAATTTTCACCCTTCCTCCTGTGTGACTAAGTCGGTTGACACCCTGTGACCGGGCGCACAAAAGTGTCCTATTTGTACTGCCAGCTGTCCTATCCTGTTCAACCGGCTCACAGTAAACTTGTACTATCAGTAAACAGTGATAGCAAGAAGGGATGCACGTTGTTTACTGCCTGTCTGCAGTGTATCGGGCATACCGCCAACCTTGTCCTGACTTCTCACCGCAGCATAACGTCACGGCGCCCAAAGATGCCGACACGTAAAGTCGCACTGACTTACTCAACGCCCGCCCTGTCTCATAGCGGGCGTTTTCTTTTTTTTTTGCACCTTGACCCCAGCATGAATGCTGTTAGACTCGCCGCTGGCTGCTCAATGCAGCGTACCAAGGGGTGCCGATTCTGGCTGAGATCCACACGTGTGGGAACCCTGTTACCTGATCCGGATAATACCGGCGTAGGGATGGTTGACCTTTAAAAGCCGTATCACCTGCCGACATGCCGGATCTTTTTTTCATGATGAACAAGAGATCCAAATGAATAAACCTGTTTTACTCGCTTCGCTGTTTTCACTGCCACTTGTTGCCCAGACTGACGTCAGCGATATAGAGCGTATTCACGTCACCGGCGACTACCGTGAGGTGTCGCTTGACCAGCTTGCCAGTAGCGCAACCATCCTGGATGCTGCCCGCCTGGCCAGCCGGCAAACATCGCACATCGACGGGCTGCTGAATGCTGCGCCCAACGTAAACTTTGCCTCAGGCGCGTCCCGCGGGCGCTTTATCCAGATCCGGGGGATCGGGGAGCGCAGCCAGTTTTCCGAGCCGGTCAATCCGTCGGTTAGCTTTTTAGTTGATGAATTTGATTTTTCCGGTCTCGCTGCATCAGGGCTGCTGTTTGACACCCAGCAGGTTGAAGTTTTCCGCGGTCCACAGGCGACCTTATTTGGCACGGGGGCGCTGGCCGGCGCAGTGAAGCTGCAAAGTCACCAGCCGGGCAGCGATGCGCCATCGCTGGTGGAATTGCGGGTGGCCAACAAAGACAGTTATCGGTTGGAACTGGCCCACGGCGATACACTAACCCCGGATACCGCATACCGCGCGGCTGTGGTGCATAACCGCAGCGACGGGTTTGTTGAGAACACCTTTCTGAATAAAGATGATACCAATAACCTGAACGAATCCGCGGGCCGTTTCGGTGTGGTGAGTCAGCTTGATGAGATAACCCGGGTGTCGCTGAACTACCGTTTCTATGACATTGATAACGGTTATGATGCTTTTTCACTGGATAACGATCGTTATTCGCGGGCCGATGAGCCCGGCTTTGATGAGCATCAGACCCACGCCCTCAGTGGCCGTAGCACCATGAGCTTTGCCGCAGGCGACCTCGACTTTATCGCTACCCACGCCTCGCACAACATCGCCTATGGCTACGACGAGGACTGGACCTTTACCGGTTTCCATCCCTGGGGCTATACCTCGTTCGACGCGTACTTTCGTGAAATTGACACCCAGACTGCCGAGTTGCGCTTTACGTCCTCGCCAGCCAGTGCGCTATTCGACGGGGCTGTAAGCTGGGTAGTGGGTACTCACTATAAAACCAGTGAAGAAGCTTTGCTTCGCGAATATACCTATGCCGATGCTGACTTTATCAGTGAGTACAAACCCATCACCACCTCAGTTTATGCGCAAACCGATACCGCACTGAGTAACGCACTCAGCCTCACCGTGGGGCTACGGGTAGAGAATTTTGATTTCTCCTATGCCGACAGTGATGGCAGCACAGGCAGCGAGGCCACCACCATGGTCGGCGGAAAAATTGCCCTGCAGTACACTGCCGGAAACCACTTCTGGTATGGCAGCATTTCCCGGGGCTATAAAGGCGCCGGCATTAACCCGGATCAGCGGGTGAGTGAGGAGAAACGCTTTTTCGATGCGGAATATAACTGGAACTATGAAATCGGCGTGAAAGGCCCCCTGCTGACCCCGGATATCATGATGCGCGCGGCGGTGTTCCACATGCAGCGGGACAACACCCAGGTGAATGATTTCGACGTGCGCGTGCGTGATGACGGCACGCCCGAGTTTGTTGATATCATCGATAACGCCGATGTGGGCACCAACCAGGGAGCAGAGCTTGAGCTAAGCTGGCAGGTGACGCCAGACTGGCAGCTCAACACCAGTCTGGGGTATCTCGATGCTACCTTTGAAGGCTATACCACAGCTGACGGCGCGCAGGTCGACACGCAGCGTCAGGCCCAGGCGCCAGAATTCACCGCCAATGTATTCAGTGAGGTGGCGATATTCAGTGACGTCCTGTGGCGGTTAGATGTGGACTTTAAGGACGAATACCGGTTTTCCGATGGTCACGATGTGACCGCGCCGGCGACCACGCTGGTGAATACCGAAGTGGCGTTGCTGAACGGTGACTGGACCACCACCTTGTGGGTACAGAATCTGTTTGAAAAGACCTATTATGTCCGTGGCTTCGGCGGCTTCAGCAATGATCCCCGGGATCTGTACGCGTTTGACGAGCCTTACTACCAGCTGGGTGACGGCCGCCAGTTTGGTATTACAGTACACTACACGTTTTAAGGAGCTGACTATGCAAGTTATGGTTGAATTATCACTTTACCCGTTACAGGACGACTGC
This sequence comes from Alteromonas sp., assembly GCA_052032275.1. Classification (GTDB taxonomy): domain Bacteria; phylum Pseudomonadota; class Gammaproteobacteria; order Enterobacterales; family Alteromonadaceae; genus Alteromonas. Next base: position 4,500 of record JBPEWW010000485.1, read on the forward strand.
ATTCCAACAATCTCTGCATTCATTAAACGGCTGCACCAGTATGAAGGACTGACGGTGTCTACCAGCTCGACCAGCACCCAGCTTACCGGTGAGTATGCGCGGGTGATGGAGATCCTGGGTGATGAAATGCAGCGTACGCATGAAGAAGTCGGCCAGGCCGTGTTTGTGGCGAAGTTTCTGAACTTTGACGCCATGCAAAGCAGGAAGCACGACTGATGGCGCAGGCGGTCGCGCAATTTGTGCAACAGCTAATGGCCACCTCGACAGCCGAATGGATTGCGGTGACGCTGGCTCTCGCATATGTGTGGCTGGCCGCCCGGCAAAACAGCTGGTGCTGGGCGTGCGCATTTGCCAGTACCGCCATCTACACCTGGCTGTTCTGGCAGGTCACGCTGCCATTTCAGTCAGCACTGAACTTCTATTATATGATCATGGCGGGTTATGGTTATTATCAGTGGAACCGGGGTGGCAGTGATACCGCGCCGGTCCGTTCATTGTCATGGTGGTGGCATGCATTGCTGATCCCCGGCATGCTGGGGCTGGCGTGGGTGCTGGCAGGGCTGGCCGAATCGCAGTTTCAGAGTGAGCATTTGTATCTGGATGCCAGTATTCACTTGCTTAGTGTGGTGACCACCTTTATGGTTGCACATAAGATCTTACAAAACTGGCTGTACTGGTTTGTCATAAACCTCGCATCTGCCTACCTGTTCGCGCAATCCGGACTGATGCTGTCGGCCTGTTTATTCCTGGGGTACGTGGGTTTTTCGGTGTACGGCTACCGGGAGTGGTGGAAGCAATGGAAAGTGCAGCATGCAACAAGCGAGTATCATTAAAACCCTCAGCGGTCCGCTGCGGCTAAGTGATGAGGCCGAATTACAGCCATTAAACGGTGGCGCCGTGAATCACGTTTATCTGCTTACGGATGGCGAGCAGCAACTGGTGGTGAAATGGACCGGTGCCGATACGTTTAGTGGTATTGACCGGTTTCATCAGTACGTGTTGCAGGAGCAGCTCGCCCAGCGTGCACTGGCACCGCAACCTGTCTGGCTGAGCGACGATGAAAGCCTGTGGGTGGAACAGTACATTCCCCCCAGCGCAAGCGGGCATGCCGATCATGTGCCGTTGCTGGGCGAGGTGCTGGCCGCTATCCATGCGTTGCCCATTACCGCCCGGCCGTTACAGTTAACCAAGCGCTGGCAGCACTATATCAGGTCAGCCCAACTGTCCCCCTCAAACCCGCTGGTACGTCAGGCCAATGTGCTGAATGAAACCCTGCACCTTGATTATGACGACGACGCCGTACTGGCGTTTTGTCATAACGACCTGTCACTGGGTCATGTTTTATCGGCCCGGCCACCCGTGGTGGTAGACTGGGAGTACGCCGGGATGGGCAATCGCTTTTTTGATTTGGCAGGCTGCGCAGCCATTAACAACATGAGTGACACGGACTGCGCCACGTTATGCCGTGCCTATGCAGACGCCGCCCGGTTAAGTGAGTCCGAGGTGTCCCGCCAGTTTCGTGAGCAACAAGCGGTGGTCGCGGTGACCTTCGGGTTATGGCAGGCTGCTTTAGACAGCCAGCGTGCACAGCATAAAGCGGTAATCACTGAAGGAACTGTCTGTTAATTGCACGAATTGGTTAATGCTTCGACGGGCGCAACACCGCGGGCAGAAAAGTGCTTTACCTTTTACATTTCGTACGTATAATTCACAGCGCGCTAGGGGTGTAGTTCGAATTGGTAGAACAGCGGTCTCCCAAACCGATGGTTGGGGGTTCGAGTCCCTCCACCCCTGCCATTTTCCCTCGTACTGCGCTACACTCTCCACACTTTTCTAAAACTGAATTTCCTTCAACTACAATGCTGTCTGACTATCAACGTGCTGTTTTACAGGTAATGGGCATTCCGGTATGGGAAGCGCAGGTTATGCCGCAGGAAAAGGTATCCGGGGAAACCACCGGGCAACCTGCAGCAGGCCAGGAGCGTGCGGCGAATACTGGCCGCCCGGCCGCAGACGGCGCGGCCAGACTGGCGGCGCTGCGCGCCCAGGTGACCAGCTCTGCTGAGCAGGCCGACCAGCCTGCGGCATCTGCTGCAACACCTGCCCCCAGCGCGCGGTCGCTGACCGCCGAGGAGGCCCGGCATGCCGAGGCCTTGCTGAAAGATATTCAGCTGGCCGCAGACAGTGTCAGCAATAATCAGCCGCCGCTTGAGTTTGAGGTGGGCGATACGCTGGCCAGAAACCGCACCCGAATTACCTTGCCGCAGTCGCCCACTGCGCTGACTGCCGCACAGAAGCGTCAGCTATGGGCGCTGCTGTGGCAGTCCGAATAAGCTATGCCGACAGTTAGGACGATGCAGGCCGCGGATATCCCCGCCGCCTTTACTATACATCAGCACGCGCAGCCGCGCCCCTGGTCACCCGCCACATTTGAAGATTGCACCCGCCCGCCTTACCACGGCGTAGTGGCTGCGAACGACACAGTGTCGGGGTACGCGCTGATCCTGTGTGTGGCCGATGAAGCCACCCTGATGGACATTGCTGTGTTGCCTTCAGCGCGTCGCACCGGCACCGGCAGTGCCCTGCTGCAACACGTGATTGCGTATTGTAAAGCCGCGGGTATGGCCAGCCTGTTTCTGGAAGTGCGTGCCAATAATCCCGCGGCCATCGCCCTGTATCGTAAGTACGGGTTTGAGCACATTGATACCCGCAAAGGGTATTACGACACGCCCGACGGCAGGGTTGATGGTGTGATTATGCAGCGAACGCTCACGGCGTAGCCACACATCACTCCGTTTTATAACTGACCCGGGTAAGCTGTGGGCAGCACGCAGCAACCAGGCCGGACTCTCCAATGGCTAATTCAGGTGCACGGTGGTGCCAGTGGAAGCGCTCTTGCGTGCCGCATCAAGAATTTCCACCACCACCATGTTGTTCTCCAGGGCTGACAAATCATGGGGGGCGACGGTAATGTCGCCATTGATAACCGCTTTAAAGTAGTGAAACGGATCGTTATACGGCGCGTCGCGTTCGGGCAGGGTTTGTTGGGTCTCGGTAAAGTCATCATACCCTTTTGCTACGCGCCGCCGGTAGGCATGACGGTTGTCTGCGTAAACAGCGCCCGACTCGCCGTATACCTCCAGATCCTTGCGTCCTATTGGCCAGTTCCAGGAGCCTTGCACGAGCGCATTCGCGTTGTCGTACCCTAAAATGATGATGGCTTCATCGTCCACCCTGGGATTGTTCTCGGGCTGTAGCTGCTGGGTGAACGCGGTGACACTGGCAGGCTTTTTTCCTTCCATCAGCCAGGTCATTAAATTTGCGCCATAACAACCGAAGTCGACAATCGCACCGCCGCCGTTTTGTTCGGGATCGGTTAACCAGTCTAAAAACTCGCTGTTAATCCCCAGTTTTGCCGGGCCTTTATGGCCGTCTCGCACGATCACCTTGCGAATCGCACCTATTTCCCCGTTTTTTACGGCGTGATATACGCTGTGATTGGACGGGTACCAGGTGGTTTCGTAATTTGTCAGTAGGTGAATGTTATGCTTCAGTGCCAGCGCCTTCATTTGCTGTGCATGGTCCATATTAATGGCCAGCGGTTTTTCGACCATCACATGAATTCCTTTTGGGGCAGCCTTCTGTACCACTTCCAGGTGCTCGTAAATGGTACCAAACGCGGTGACAGCGTCTATGTCTTCGGCGGCGAACATCGCCTCCATCGAGTCGTACACTTTATCCATAGAATAATTGTGCTGGCCGGCGTAGCGCTGGGCCAGTGCCCGGTTTTTCTCCACGATGGCAACGATTTCGAATTCACCCTGTTTTTCGCTCTCAAAAATCCAGTGCACATGCGTATGGGTCAGGCCCACTACGCCTATTTTCAGTGTCTCGCTGGCCTGCGCCGGGGCGATGGAAAAGATCACCATGACCAACCCTAGTAATCTGCCGGTAAGTTGTTTCATTACGCTGTCCTTAATCATTCCTGATGTTGTTTCTGGTCTCGTGCTGCAGTCAGGGCGCAGAGTAACTGCGTGACTAATCGCCTGGGCCTTCCGGGCTGAAAAGACGGGCAGACCTTGAAAGCCATTCCAGCCTTTACCAGCTGACAAAGACTTAGCATAGCTTTCTTATAACGAGGAAGTATAGAGCGGCAATAGGCAGCTCGGACTTAGTGTGACAGACTTGAACGAGTGTTCATAAATTTGCGACCTGGAGTCAGCATGACCAGCGTGGTTAATAAAACATTACTTTCTGGCAAGCGTTTATCGGTCAGTCTGGTAACGTATCCCCAGGGGCATAAGGTACTGCGGCATCACGACCCGATGGGCAGCGGGCGGTACTATAAACTTAATGTGGTACTGCAAAAACCGCAAAGGGGCGGGCAATTTCATGCCGACAAACTAATTTTCAGTGTGTTTAACCGGGTGTTTCTGTTTCGGCCCGATCTGTACAGTCACAGTGTGACGCGAATAGAGCAGGGACAAAGAAAGCTGTTGTCGGTGGCGCTGCATCTGGCGTAGTGCGCATGTCCTGCCTGCCCCCTACGTTAGCCTCACTGCCCCGGTTGTCTGCAAACATGGCGAATGTGGGGTAACCGCCGAAGCCGGGGTATGATTAATCAACGGGGCTGGCCGCCTATCAGGCATTCAAATTCAGGCCATAAGCGGGTACAATTCGCGCCCTTAATATCAACAACCCAGTATGCTGCATGTCATTAGCTCAAGAAATTGCCAAACGGCGCACGTTTGCGATCATTTCGCACCCCGACGCCGGTAAAACCACCATCACCGAAAAAGTCTTGTTGTTCGGCCGTGCGCTGCAAACCGCCGGAACAGTGAAAGGAAAAAAGTCGGGTCAGCATGCCAAGTCTGACTGGATGGAAATGGAAAAAGAGCGGGGGATCTCAGTGACCACCTCCGTGATGCAGTTTCCCTACAGCGATCACCTGGTTAATCTGCTGGATACGCCCGGACACGAAGACTTTTCGGAAGATACCTACCGGACACTGACCGCCGTGGACTCCTGTTTAATGGTGATTGATGCGGCCAAAGGGGTTGAGGCGCGCACCCGGAAACTGATGGAAGTTACCCGGTTACGGGATACGCCTATCCTGACCTTCATGAATAAACTCGACCGTGATATCCGTGATCCTATGGAGTTGCTGGACGAAGTCGAAACCGAGCTGGATATTTTGTGTGCCCCCATCACCTGGCCAATAGGCAGTGGTAAGGGCTTCAAGGGGGTTTACCACCTGTACCGCGACGAAGTGATTTTGTATCAGAGCGGGCAGGGGCACACCATCCAGGACGTGCGCATCATCAACGGTTTGGATAACCCGGACGTTGAAGCCGCCGTGGGCAGTGAGTTAGCCGGCACATTGCGCGATGAACTGGAACTGGTGCGTGGCGCATCGAATGAATTTGATAAAGAGTTGTTTCTGGATGGCCAGCTGACGCCGGTATTTTTTGGTACCGCACTGGGTAACTTTGGTGTCGATCACATGCTCGACGGGCTGGTGGACTGGGCGCCAGCCCCCCAGGGCCGCGAAACCGAGGACGGCAGTATCGAAGCCAGCAGTGACACCTTCAGTGGTTTCGTGTTCAAAATCCAGGCAAATATGGACCCCCGCCACCGTGACCGCATTGCGTTTTGCCGGATTGTGTCAGGCAAATACCAAAAGGGCATGAAGATGCGTCACTCGCGCATCAATAAAGACATTCGCATATCCGATGCACTGACCTTCCTGGCCGGCGACCGTGAACTACTCGAGGAAGCCTATGCCGGCGACATCATCGGCTTGCATAACCACGGCACCATCCGTATTGGTGATACCTTCACGGCAGGCGAGAACTTCCGGTTTACCGGTATTCCCAACTTTGCGCCCGAATTATTTAAGCGCATTCGTCTGCGCGATCCGCTTAAGCAGAAGCAACTGCTCAAGGGGCTGATTCAGTTATCCGAAGAAGGGGCTGTGCAGGTATTCCGGCCGATGGCGAATAACGATCTGATCGTCGGGGCCGTAGGCGTGCTGCAGTTTGATGTGGTAGTGGCCCGCCTGAAAGCGGAATACAATGTGGATGCCCTGTACGAACACGTCAATGTGAGTACGGCCCGCTGGGTATACAGCAGCGACGAGAAGAAACTGGATGAGTTCCGGCGTAAGGCTGAACAGAACCTGGCGCTGGATGGTGGCGATAATCTGACCTACATTGCGCCCACTATGGTGAACCTGCAATTAGCGCAGGAACGCTACCCGGATATTGAATTTACGCATACCCGCGAACATTAAGATAAAGACAACTATGAATATACATGCATTATTGGTAAACCGGTTTGCCGAAGCGCTGGAAAAACTCGACGTCACTGACGCCCCGGTGCCGGTCTCGCGCAGTGCGCGCCCCGAGTTTGGTGAATACCAGTTTAACGGCGCCATGGCGCTGGCTAAAAAGCTTAAGCAAAAACCCCGCGACATTGCCGGGCGCATTCTTGAGGCCGTGACCCTGGATGATGTGGCAGACAAGCTGGAAATTGCCGGTCCGGGTTTTATCAATATTCATCTTAAAGATGCCTGGCTGGCCAACCAGTGTGAGCTGGCGCTGCATGATCCTCGCCTGGGCATAGCCAAAGCCCCCCGCCAGAATGTGGTAGTCGATTACTCATCACCGAATCTGGCGAAAGAAATGCACGTAGGCCACTTGCGCACCACCATCATTGGTGACGCCGTGGTCAAGGTACTGGAGTTTCTGGGTCATAACGTGATCCGCCAGAATCATATGGGCGACTGGGGCACCCAGTTCGGTATGCTGCTGGCGCACCTGTCTGACAAGCTGCAGGATGAAGTAGCAGAGACCGCCCTGTCTGATTTGGAAGACTTCTACCGTGAAGCCAAAATCCGTTTCGACGAAGAAGAGGGCTTTGCCGATCGTGCCCGTGAGTACGTGGTTAAGTTACAGGGTGGCGATGAGCGTTGTACTGCGTTATGGGAACGCTTTATCGACATCTCGATAAAACATTCCGAAGAAGTGTACGAAAAGCTGAACGTCAGCCTCACCCGTGACGACATTATGGGCGAGTCAGCGTATAACCACGACCTGGCCAATGTGGTCGCTGAACTGAAAGAACAAGGTATCGCGGTAGAGGACCAGGGCGCGCAGGTGGTCTTTTTGCCTGAACTTGCCGACAAAGAGGGCAACCCGGCCGTGTACATCGTGCAGAAGTCCGGTGGCGGCTATCTGTATGCCACCACCGATTTGGCTGCCATGCGCTATCGCAGTGGCAAACTCAATGCTGATCGCACCCTCATTTTGACCGATGCCCGGCAGGCGCTGCACTTTAAGCAAACTGAACTGGTCGGGCGTAAGGCCGGCTTCATGCAACCCGAACAAAGTTACGAGCACTGTCCGTTCGGCATGATGCTGGGCAGTGATGGCAAGCCGTTTAAAACCCGCAGCGGCGGTACGGTTAAACTGGCGGCGTTACTCGATGAGGCTATTGAGCGGGCAGGCAACCTGATCGCACAGCGCGACAATGATCTGACTGATGAAGAGCTGGGTGAGGTCGCGCGCAAAGTGGGTATTGGCGCGGTGAAATACGCGGATCTCAGTAAAAACCGGACCACCGATTACATGTTCAACTGGGACAGCATGCTTAGCTTCGAAGGCAACACCGCGCCGTATCTGCAATACGCCTATACCCGGGTTAAAAGTATCTTCCGTAAGGCCGGTGTCTCGCTGGCGACGCTGCCCGGTGAAATTACCCTCACTGAGCCGCAGGAGCACCAGCTGGCCGTGCTGTTGATGCAGTTTGAAGAAGTGATCAATGTGGTTTCCCGGGATGTGACACCGCATGTACTGTGTACGTACTTGTACGATGTGGCCAGTGCCTTTATGTCATTTTATGAGGCCTGCCCCATCCTGAAGGACGACACCGCCCAACCGGTCCGGGAAAGTCGCCTGGCGCTGGCAGCGCTGGTTTCCAGAACCCTTGAACGGGGTCTTGCGCTGCTGGGTATCGATACCCTCGAAAAAATGTAGCCATCGGCGTAGACTGGCGAAACCAAGGCAGTGTGATTACACTGCCTTTTTTATTGCTGGTGATATCTAAAGGCTCCCTGGGGCGCCTGACGAATTATGCCAGCCGGCCTGTCTTACCCGGCAGGCCTTTTGACAATAACAACGACAGTAACACTGGAGCATACTATGGCGAAATTACTGGCCTTTGCCGGCAGTACCCGCAAGCAATCGTTCAATCAATCTGTGCTGGATGTAGCCGTTGCCGGCGCGCGGGAAGCAGGGGCAGAGGTGACGGAAATATCACTGGCCGACTTCGACATGCCGCTGTTTAACGAAGATGCCGAGGCAGAGCAGGGGATCCCGGCTGCTGCACAGGCGTTCAAGGAACTGATGATGTCCCATGACGGCTTTCTGATCGCCTCACCGGAGTACAACTCAGCCTACCCGGCCTTATTGAAAAATGCCATCGACTGGGCGTCCCGCCAGGCCGGTGATGAAAAGGTGCTGGCCGCATTTCGCGGAAAAGTCGCCGGGATCATGGCTGCGTCGGCCGGTGGTCTGGGTGGACTGCGGGTACTGGTGGTGCTGCGCATGTTGCTGGAAAACCTCGGCACTATGGTCCTGCCCACCCAGCGTGCCGTCGCCAAGGTGGATACGCTACGAAATGACAACGGCGTCATTACCGACGAGAAGACCATCAGGCAACTTAAGGCGCTGGGTAAACAAACCGCTGAACTTGCCAGCAAAATGCATTCAGGCGACTAACCAGTCTGAGAACCGGTGGCGTCGCCAGGGGCGACACACCGGCATTTTCTTCGCGCTTTATCGCGCCCACGCTATCAAAATTGTCCTAAATTCGTTACTATCCGCGGTCTTGTACGAAAAGCGTAACGCAACGCAGCAGTCTGCTGTCAGCGTGTTTGACCAAAGGTGAATGCACAGTCTATGTTTGAAACCAATCCTGTCTATCAATCGCTAAAAGACATCCGTGAGCGCACTGAAGCGCTTAGGGGGTATCTTTGACTTTGATGCAAAGTCAGAGCGATTAGAAGAAGTTAACCGAGAGCTGGAAAACCCGGACGTCTGGAATGAGCCCGA
>JBPEWW010000486.1:0-1501 GCA_052032275.1 Alteromonas sp.
GCCCTGACGGTGGGTCACAGGTACATAGTAATGCCCTATCTGACCGAAGCGCAGCAAGGCAGTGGCATCACCCCGTATTACCGGCTGGCGGACAACCTGAACCGCTGGGGCGAGCGACTGCAACAGGCCGGTTTACAACTGGCCTACCACAATCACGATTTTGAATTTGCCATCCGGGACGGTGAGCAACCATTCCAGGTGCTGCTGAAAGAAACCGAGGCTAACCTGATGAAGATGGAGCTGGACTTGTACTGGACGGCCAGGGCAAAGCAGGATCCACTGGCATTATTTGCCGCCCACCCGGGCCGTTTCCCGTTATGGCATGTAAAAGACATGGCCAGCGACGGTGGCTTTGCTGACGTGGGACACGGGCATATTGACTTTGCGCCTATCTTTGCCCGGGCCAGTGAGGCAGGACTGCAATTCCCGTTTGTTGAGCGGGACCACACCGATGACAAGCTGGCCACTATTCAGCGCAGTTATAAATCCCTGTCGTCACTGGTAGGCAACCCGTAACCCGGCCAGCACCAGTCTGGTTAAGCGCTTGTGCAGTTCATGCCAGCGCAGGTACACTACGGCCAGTTTTCTGATGACCGCTACAGCGGTCAGCTGCGGTAGGAGCGGGTATGGTTGCGGTGTTAGGTCAGCTGAGCCAGTGGTTGTCTCAGTACTATTCTGAATTAAGTCTGATGCTGATGGCCACCATTCTGGTGGTGTACGGTGATGTGATTAACAAGCATGTTAAAAGGCTGGTGTCGTCGTGGCATTTTACGCTGCGTACCACCGCTTTCGTGCTGCTGTGTGCATTTGGCTATGGGTTCATGACGTTATATGGCGCACCGTTTGTGCTGCATATCATCAAATACCTGCCCTGGCATCTGCAGGGTCTGGGCTTTATCGCCGCATTCGTTCTGATAGGTGCACTGGCCGAGCGCCGTCGCTACATATAGCGTAAGACCGCGCATAAAAAAGCCGGACTTGTGTCCGGCTTCTCTGCTTCTTGCGCGTGGTTATTTTTTCAGGTATTCCCGAATAACATAATGCAGAATACCGCCGTGCTCGAAGTACGTGAACTCATTCGCAGTATCAATGCGCACATCCATCATAACCTGTTTGGTATCACCGTCATCCGAGGTGATGGTTACCTCAACCTCTTTCTGGCCTTTACTGACGGCGCCTACGGAGAAGCGTTCATCGCCGCGAATATCCAGCGAGTCGGCACTGTCACCAGGTTTAAACTGCAGCGGCAGGATACCCATACCAATCAGGTTAGAGCGGTGAATACGCTCGTAGCTGACCGCCATGACCGCTTTCACGCCCATCAATGAAGGCCCTTTCGCCGCCCAGTCACGGCTTGAACCCGTGCCGTACTCTTTACCACCAATCACCACTGCAGGCACGCCCTCCTCTTTGTAGCGCATGGCCGCATGGTAAATAGACATGCCCTCACCACTGGGATAGTGGGTGGTCGCGCTGCCGGTGGTGCCCGGTGCCAGCTGAT
>JBPEWW010000487.1:0-4797 GCA_052032275.1 Alteromonas sp.
TATATTGATATAGAAGCCCTGGGGAGTGCTGCAATCACCGGACTGGACAGCTATCACAGCACGTCCCGTCTGGCACGTTTTGACTATGCGAAACCCGATGAGCCGGTGACGAGCAAGTAAGCAGGGAACCTTTTCGCCACTGAGCGGCTCTAACCGCCACACCCGGACCCTACCTCGCATTGCGATGTACCGCTTTGCGCGATCCGCGAAAAGCGGGTATAAGTATAAGGTAATAAGAAACCCGCTTGTACGCGGGTTTCGTGCTATTTACGCGGTAAGAAAAAAGAATCATTATCGTTTCACTATCAGGGAGAACTGAATGAAACCTGTTAACCGTCGAGACTTTCTGAAGCTGGCCAGCAGCTCTGTGATTGGTCTGACCCTTGGTGGCACCGCCCTGCGTGCACACGCACAGGAACAATTGCAGGCGGACGACCCCACGGCAAAAGCACTGAATTATACGCCGTCGTCCACCACCGCTGGCGCGAACTGCGCGAACTGCATGTACATCCAGGGCGATGACGGTAAGCAACACCGTCCGTGTGCCATTTTCCCGGGTAAGCTGGTCAATGCCGAAGGCTGGTGCAGTGCGTGGGTGAAAAAACCAGGGTAAGGCCCGCGCCTTACCCTGCGCTTGCAGTTACCGGTCTGAGACTGACAATGGCTGAAATAAGCCTTTCAGTTCAGGCTCCTGCATCCGGCTTTCTGCCATTTGTACGTTTGGCGTAAAGGCGTGCTGCTGCTCGAACAGATAGCCTGCACGCAGCACCTGCATGTCCTGCCACTGCCCGCCAATAAAGCTTAAGCCGACGGGTAAGCCTTTTACTTCCGCCACCGGCACCGTAAGGTGAGGATACCCCGCCACGGCTGCCAGATAACCTATACCAATGAATCCCACCGGGGAATGATCGCCGTAAATGGCATCAATCATAAACGCAGGGCTGTTCGACGGTGCCACAATCACATCCAGCTTGTGAGTGGTAAGAAACTGATCGATGCCATTATCCCGGGCAGTGGTGCGCACCAGCGTCAGCGCCTCCTGATATTCATCGCTGTCGAGTGCGGGGGCCGCCAGAGATTTGGCAAAGATAGACTGATCGAACAGTGCCAGCTCCCGGGGCGTCTGCTTGTTAAACTCCATCAGGCCGTTTAGATCCCGGGCCGGTATTGGCGCCGGAGAGCCCGCCAGATAGTCGTTAATATTGTGGTGAAACTCACTGAGTAACACCTTATAGGAACTGGGCCAGAACCCTTCAGGCTGAGAAAAATCATTCAGCTCCACCAGCACCGCGCCCTGGCGCTTCAGGGTGTCGAGGGCTGCATTGTAGGCGCTGAGAACGTGTGGGTTATCGCCCTGCCGAAACCGTACCACCCCCACGCGCAGGCCCTTCAGACTGCCTTGCGTCACGGTATCGGCGGGCGGCAGGTAAGTGGGTGCCTGCTGAGTGGCCGGATCGTCGGCATCCGCCCCGGCCATGGCCTGCAACATGACCGCCGCGTCCAGCACCGAACGGGTCATCGGCCCCGCCGTATCCTGAGTATGGGAGATAGGTACAATATGGCGGCGGGATACTAAGCCCACCGACGGCTTAAACCCAACGATGCCGTTCATGGCGGCCGGGCAGATAATTGAGCCGTTTGTTTCCGTGCCAACCGCCAGTGAGGCCAGCCGGATCGCCATGGCGGCACCTGAGCCAGAGGACGACCCACAGGCGGAGCGGTTAAGCAAATGCGGGTTACGGGTCAGGCCGCCCACCGCGCTCCAGCCACTTATAGACGATTCAGAACGGAAGTTCGCCCATTCCGAAAGGTTGGTTTTACCCAGAATAATGGCGCCTGCCGCTTTCAAACGCGCAACCACCGGGGCATCACGCCCGGTGTCATTGCTGGCCAGTGCCATTGAGCCGGCCGTGGTTGCCATGCCGGTGGCTTCAATGTTGTCTTTCAGCAGCACCGGCAGCCCATGCAGCGGGCCCCGCACCTCGCCGTTGGCCAGTGCCTGATCCCGCGCCCGCGCTTGCGCCAGGGCATCCGGATTCAGGGTCAGGATACTGTTCACTTTCAGATCCTGGGTCTCAATGCGGCGCAAATAGCCACGCACCAGCATTTCCGATGACACCTCGCCAGCCAGAATCGCCGCTGCCTGCTCTGTGGCCGTGCGATCCAGCCAGCGCGACGGCGTGGCTGCCGACGACGTCTCAGAGGGCGCTGCCTGCTGCGGAGTCACACAGCCGCTCATCACCATACATAACATCACTACCAGCCCGGCATTACGGGCACGCTGCATATTCCAAACCATGAATTGTCCTTGTGTCAGGCTATATGAATCACCAAAGTAGCCGCTTTTCCGGCCCATTGCTACTACGCAGGGATCTGCCGATGAGTTCGCTGTCGCCAACCGTCAGTCGGAAATACTGCTATGTTTACCGATGCGTAATTGTTGCCATCGCCTGAATCTGGCATGGTGATATTCACCCTGATTTGTAAACCAAACGGAACCAGAATAATGATACCACTCCGCAACGTTCTGCCTGCCAGCCTGTGCCTGCTGTTAAGTGCCATGCTGGTGCTGCCGGTCCAGGCCGAAGAAGATAACGCCCCGTCCGTACCGGACGCGCAGATGTCCGTCACCCAGCACAAGGCGAAAATTAACGGGAAAACCGTAAAATATTCGGTGCATGCCGGTGATACGCATCTGAAAAACGCCAAGGGCGAACCCCAGGCGAGTATTTTCAGCATTGCCTATATCCGCGAGGATGTTGATAACCGCAGCACCCGCCCGCTGATGTTTGTGTTTAACGGTGGCCCGGGCTCTTCCAGTGTGTGGATGCATATGGGGCTGTTCGGCCCAAAACGGGTGGTGTTGCCCAGTGACGCCGAGCAGATCGGTGCGCCGCCGTTTCCGATTAAAAATAATCCTGACAGCCTGTTAGACATTGCCGACCTGGTGTTTATTGATCCGGTAGGCACCGGTTACTCCAGGCCGCTGGGCGACACCGAGGGCAAAGACTTTTGGGGTGTGGAAGAAGACGCTGACATTCTTGCGGAATTCGTGCGCGTGTACATCACCAAGAACAAACGCTGGAATTCGCCCAAATATTTAGCCGGTGAAAGTTACGGCACCACCCGGGCAGCAGCCATGGTGAAGTCGCTGCAGGAAGGCTGGGGCAGTATCGATTTAAACGGCGTGCTGCTGATTTCCTCTATTCTGGACTTTCAGGCCGGCGACTTTACAGAAGGCAATGATTTACCCTATATCACCTTCCTGCCCACCTATGCCGCTACTGCCTGGTACCATGACGCCGTGCCCGATAAAGCCAGCTATGACAACCTGCCGGCATTCTTAGAGGCTGTGCGCACCTTTGCCCTGGAAGAGTATGCCACCGTGTTACTGAAAGGCGGGCTGGCGTCTGACGCGGAAGTCGACGCGGTGGTGGACGCACTGCATGGCTTTACCGGGTTAAGTAAAACCTACCTGCGCCAGACTGATCTGCGCATTGATGAGTTCCGGTTTATGAAAGAGCTGCTGCGCGATCGCGGGCAGGTGGTAGGGCGGCTGGACAGCCGGTATTTAGGCGAGGACGCGGTGAAGGTGACAAGCCGGTTTGAAGCCGACCCTTCTTCGTATGCTATTGACGGCGCCTACACCGCCGCATTACAGCATTATATGGCCACCGAGCTGGATACCCTGCGTGAGGACAAGTACAACGTTCTGTCAGGTGAGGTTTTCAGCAACTGGAACTGGTTAGTCGGCAACAGCCCCCGCAGCCAGGGGTTCCTGGCCATGACGCCCACGTTATCCCGGGCCATGCGACAGAACAAGGATTTCCGGATTTTCATCGCCAACGGCTATTACGATTTAGCCACGCCGTTCTTTGCCACTGAATACTCCATGCAGCATCATGGCATCGACACCGACAGGGTGGCTATGCATTACTACGAAGCCGGGCACATGATGTACATTCACGAGCCTTCGCTGTCGCAGCTGGTAGAGGATATTCGCGCGTTTATGGAGAGCCGGTAAGCGAGCGGGTCGGCAGGTCGTTTATCAGGTTCACCAGGTTGAACTCGTCAATCAGTGCCTGATAGCGACCGTCGGCAATAAAACGCGCAAGCGTTTGATTAAATTGCTTGCGCAGCTCATCATCGATGATTGCAGCGCGATACGGACTCATGCCAAACAGAGGGTGGACATCCACCGCCACCTGACGGCCCTCAGGCTGTTGATTTTTGAGCCGCATAAAGATATTCCTGTCCATTACCGCCACATCCACACTGCCTAACAGTAATAAACTCACCTGGCGCTGTTGTTCGGGCATTTCCAGGTAGCCCCGATGAGACGCAGCAAGGGCACTGAAGTCTTCCCCCAGCACCAGTCGGGCGGTCTGGAACGCGGCGATGGTATGGTCTTCCAGATCATCAATGGCATGCAGCTCCAGTTCGCGGGAGGCTAAGGTGATGGCCGCATTCTGATACACCACGTAAACATCACTGAGAATATCGCTGTCCACTTCATGGCTGGGGTTCATCGTCAGGCCAATGTCGGCGCTACGGGCATTGACCAGGCGGGTCGTGCGGCCGAAGGGGACATAAATGGGATACATGTCGTGGCCTATCTCATGCAGGATCTGGCGGACCAGTTCCAGCTCGAAGCCACTGTGAGACTCTGCAATCACATACGGCGGCTTATCCCAGCCCACCACCACATCTATTTGCCGGGCAGCGCCAGGCGCACAAACCAAAGTGAAGAGTAACCCTAAGAGAAAGTACCGCATAAACTTCAAGATAGAGAACCAG
>JBPEWW010000049.1:0-2065 GCA_052032275.1 Alteromonas sp.
TAACCCCAACGGCTCGCCGGAAGGGATCACCGGCCTGACCTCGGAAGATGGCCGCTGTACCATCATGATGCCTCACCCGGAACGGGTTTTCCGCACTGTGGCGAACTCCTGGCACCCGGATGACTGGCAGGAAGACGGGGCGTGGATGCGGATGTTCAGAAATGCCCGTATTTTTGTAGAATAATAATGAACTTATCATCAATGTCAGGGTCGTAATCACCACATGCGCGACCTTGTCATTGATGATTTAGTGAGCTAAGGTAACGCAACGCAAGGAATGCACTCAGGTTACACGGACAGTAGGTTTGAGGTAATGCATCTGGTCCACAGAGGCCGGGCAGGTAAATAATAAGAGACGACTATGAATCGTTCATCAAAAGGGTTTGGCTTAACCGGTGTCGCTGTGGCAGTGCTGTTTATGATAGTGACTGCGGTATTCAGTTCGTCTGCACAATCTGCAGAGCACCCGTCTCAGCCAGCCAGTTTGACGTCGATAAGCTAATCAGCGCTTAAGGTAAGACTGCTCTTTTTCTCCACACTGTTATCGGTGGGGCGGCGTTTTGCGTCCCGAAAACCGCTGACGCCTAGCCACGTTTATTTTTCTCCCGATTGATCAGCTTTTGCTCAGGATGTTTTTTTAACAAAACATAGGTGGCGCCGGTCCCCCCGTGAAGCGGTTGCGCGGTATGATAGGCAATCACTTCTTCCAGTTCCGACAGCCAGTGGTTGACGTAACTTTTCTTCAGGGCCGGGAAAGGCTGGCTGTGCTCGCCGCGACCATGCTGGATAAGCACGGCGCGCACCCCTTTCTCATGGCAACGGCATAAGGTGGTATACAGCCGCGCAGCCGACTCTTTGACCGTCAGCCCTTTCAGTGAGATCCGCTGCTCGATGTCATATTTCCCCAGCCGTAGGTTTTTAAACACCCCGTCCTGAATGCCTGGCTGCTGGAAACTCAGAAAGTCATCCGGTTTCACGGGGGAGACATTTTCCAGCGTGAGTGGCATATGTTTGCCCGGACTCACCGTAAGATGCAGCCGGGCGCGTTTTTGTTTTTCGGCAATGCGCGCGCGGGGATCATGCAAATTGGCGGTGTCATCAGCGTTTAATGGCGTTACATCGCCCATTTCTTCCAGGAACGACAGGTGATCGGTATGGGAATTTGTGTGGGACATATACTACCTCTGAAAGTGCGCAGCGGATTGTGAAAAAGTCCGGATGCGTTGTCAACGCGCTTGCCATCTGTATATACGCAAACCTGTGGTGTTCGTTCAGTCACTGATCTTTTCTTTAGCTGACGTCGAATATACACACTAAACAAAAGCTTAAAGAATACCCAGGAAGGTAACCGCCATGAAGAAATGTACCGCGCTGCTCTGTGCGCTGATTTGCACACTGTTTATCGCCCCCGCTTACGCGCAAACCTCCTCTCAGCCTGAGTCGAAGACCTGGGTAGTGGGCACCAAAATTGCGCCGCCGTTTGTCGTTAAAAACGACGCCGGCGAACTGGAGGGGATCAGCATTGCATTGTGGAAACAGATAGCCGCTGAGGAAGGGATCAACTACCGGTTTGAGGAAACGTCCCTGGAGGGGCTGATCACCGGGCTTAATAATGGCCAGCTGGATGCGTCGGTGGCGGCGCTGACGGTAAGCGCCGAGCGCGAACAGCGTATCGATTTCACGCATCCTTTTTATACTACCGGTCTGGCGATTGCCGTACCCCATGAACAGGGGCGGTTGATGACGGCGATCTCAGGGTTTTTCTCCTGGCAGTTCTTCGCCGCACTGTCAGGATTATGCTTGCTGTTGCTCGCAGTCGGGGCACTCCTGTGGGTATTTGAACGTAAACGTAATGCCGACATGTTCGGTGGCAGCACAGCCCAGGGCCTGGGTGCCAGTTTTTGGTGGGCTGCGGTTACCATGACCACCGTGGGCTATGGCGATAAAGCGCCGACCACCTTAGGCGGTCGAATCGTCGGCTTTTTCTGGATGTTTGCTGCCATCATTATTATCAGTAGCTTCACCGCGGCTATTGCCACCAGTCTGACCGTCAGCCAACTGGATT
>JBPEWW010000005.1:0-2237 GCA_052032275.1 Alteromonas sp.
CTCTTTGGCAATTTTGTTATCGAAGCGGATGCGAAGCCCCGGACACAAGACGGCTTTGGCGCGCAGATTGTGCTTCAGACGGCTGACCGAAAATTTTGCGGAGTCGAAATACTGGGGATCTGGCCAGAAATGCACCCGGGTGCCGGTGTTGCGTTTGCCGCAGCTGTCGATGATCTGTAAATCTTCCACCTTGTCCCCGTTGGCGAACACGATCTGATAGACATTGCTGTCCCGTCGGATCGTCACCTCCACGCGGGTAGAAAGCGCGTTGACCACAGAAATCCCCACCCCGTGCAGGCCGCCGGAAAACTCATAATTCTTATTCGAAAACTTGCCGCCCGCATGCAGCTTACTCATGATGAGCTCAACACCGGAGATTTTTTCTTCCGGGTGAATGTCTACCGGCATCCCCCGGCCATCGTCAATCACCTCAAGGGACTGATCTTCATGCAGGACCACTTTGATATTGGTGGCATGCCCCGCCAGCGCTTCGTCCACTGAGTTATCGATAACTTCCTGCCCCATGTGATTGGGACGCATGGTATCGGTGTACATGCCTGGGCGACGTTTGACCGGGTCGAGTCCGTTAAGGACTTCAATGGCATCTGAATTATATTGATTTGACATAGTTTTCGTTATGCTTAGCGCTTATAGAGTGAGTTCAGACCGCTTCGATGTTAGCAGGGGTTACCCACCCCGGCAATGCTCACGTCACTGCCACTGGCAGGCCGCGTCAGTCGTCGGCTAACAAAAAGTGGGCGATATCCGGCAGGTGCGCCGCAAAATTCGTGAAGCTGTGATCGCCCCCCTCCTCAATGACCAGCGCACTGGCCGCGTATTTATGGCTGGCCTGCCGGTAGTCCAGGGTTTCATCACCGGTTTGTAACATAACCCGGTATGCGTCAGGCCGTGCCAGCGCGGGCGAGTCCAGCTCACGCAGAAACTGCATGTCATCGGCGATGAGCTCAAACTGCTCGCCGGTATACGGGTTCACATGCTTACCCAGAAAATCCCGTAACAACTCATAGGGCGCCACGGCCGGGTTAACCAGCACGGCGTGCCCGCCAAACGATTCCACCAGCCAGGTGGCCAGAAAGCCGCCCATGGAGCTGCCAATCACTTTGAGACCGCCGTCACGCAGCGCAGGCTGACTGTCTAACAGGGTCAGCAGCTGATCTTTCACTTTGCCCGGTGAATTAGACAGCTGCGGAATGTGCAGACGGACATCAGGCCGGTTAGCCTTAAACCAGGCCTCAGTCGCCTGGGCTTTAGCCGACTGCGGCGAGCTGAGAAACCCATGCAGGTATAACAGATGTGTCAAGAAAGTCTCCTTATATTGGTTTGCCAGGTGCCGTTATCGTGCAGTAACAACTCCCGAAAGCCGGGGGCATCGCTGGTTACGCCAAACTGCTCGGTCATGGCAAACTGCCAGCAGGTTGAGGGGGCGCTTAACACCGCCTGGGTGCCTAACCGGTATTCACAGGCATCGTGGATATGGCCATGCAACACCGCCCGCACCCCCGGGGTGGCCTGTAACCACTGGCGTACCGTGAGCGCGTTGACCAGACTGTGGGTGTCCATCCAGCTCAGGGTTGGCTGAATATGGTGATGGAGCGCCACCATATGATAGTGACTGACGTGCTGACTCACGGTGTCCGCCGTTTCCCGTAACTGGCGCGCTGATACTTTGCCACGGGCCCCCTCAAAGCGGGTATCCAGGCCATGTATGTGCCAGTTGCCCAGCGCGAGGGGCTGCCGGGGTGTTAATTGATGATCCATCAACGCATTGTCGAAGGCCGGATTGTCATCATGATTACCCGGGATCACCATCCACGGGATGGTGGGGACAAGCTCGTCCATCAGGGTCAAAAAATGCTGATAGCTGGCGGGTGAGTCGTCACCACTGATGTCGCCGGTGACGATAATGGCGTCGGGCTGGCAGTCCCGGGCGCTGATCAGCACCTGGCGAAATGACTCATAGGGGTTGATGTCGGCATAGCCACAACGGGTTTTGTCAGCGTATAGGTGCAAATCAGTAAGCTGAATAAGCCTGTTCACGCTTCGGTCTTCACGGGCGGCTTTTGTTTCAGACAAAAGTCCAGCCATTCCGCCAGAAACATATTGACCATTTGTTTTTCATTGCGCTGGCGCATGTTGCGGTTTGGGTACGCGTAGGACGGGGCCAGCGCACCGGTGTTCTGGCTGCTGATCACCTCTGCCATCCGCGCATCGTGGTA
>JBPEWW010000050.1:0-1882 GCA_052032275.1 Alteromonas sp.
GTGCCTATGGTCACGCCGATGAGCATCGCCAGCAGTACCAGCAGAATACTGCTGCCCAGCGTAACCCGGCAGCCATAAATAATCCTTGAGAACACATCGCGGCCCAGCGCATCCGTGCCAAATAAGTGGCTGATACTGCCATTGACCGTCCAGCTTGGCGGAATGAGCAGCCCATCAATGTTCTGCGCCAGGGGGTCATAGGGCGCCAGGAAAGGCGCAAACAAAGAGAACACCAGAAAGCCCGCCAGCACCACCAGGCCGACCACCGCAATGTGACTGTTACGAAACTCGATCCACGTCCGCTTAAGCGGCGACGGATGGTACTCTTCTTCGTATAAGCTAAACTGTGCCACGTTCGTACTTTTCTCTGCTTGGGTCGATTAACCGGTTAAATAAATCCACCATGATGGTCAGGCTGATCACCAGCGTAGACACCGCCAGCATACCTACCCGCAAGGCAGGGTAGTCACGCTGATAGATGGCCTGAATAAGCCAGTTGCCAATGCCGGGCCAGGAAAACAGGGTTTCGACAATCATTGCGTTAGTGATAAGCGTGGTGATCTGAATGGCCATAAGCGGCAAAATGGGCAGCAACGCGTTACGCACGATGTGCCGGGAAAAAATCTGCCAGCGTGACAGGCCCCGCGAGCGCGCGGCAGTGATATACGGGCGCCCCAGTACGTCAATCACCGAACGACGGGTCATGCGGATCATCGCGGCAGTGGTAATGGTCGCGATGGCCAGCGTCGGTAGCGCCATATGGTGCAACGCATCGGTGAACGCCAGGCCTTTATCGATGTTCTCGGCCAGCATGATATCCAGCAAAATAAAGCCGGTGGCATCGGGGATATCAAACAACAGGCTGACCCGGCCAGACAAAGGTGCAACCCCCAGTTCCAGGCTGAACACCAGAATGAACAACAACGCCAGCCAGAATACCGGAAACGAATAGCTGAACAGACTGAGTGAGTTAATTGTGTGATCAATGGAGGTGTAGCGGCGCATCCCCGCGTAATAGCCAACCGGAATACCAATAATCAGGGCAATCAGCATCGCATAGGCGGCCAGCTCGATAGTCGCGGGCATGGCAATGCCAATTTCTTCCCTTAACGGCAGGCCGGAAATAAAACTGTGACCCCAGTTACCGTCGAGCAGCTGGCCCAGGTAATGATAAAACTGCACCACATAGGGCTGATCCAGCTTGTACTGACGGATCAGCGCCTCACGCTGAGCGTCATTCTGGGGGGTTAAACCGGTCAGGTTGGTCAGTACATCACCGGGAAACAGGTAGGCCAGCGAAAAAGACAGCGCCGCCAGCACCAGCAGCGTAAGCACAAACAGGGTTAAATAACGGGTAAGGACATTAATCACAGTGCTTTGGTTACCCCGCCGAACCGGACCCCGCCATAGGGGTTAATAAGCATGCCTTCCAGTTCATCCCGGTAGGCGCGGTACCGATAGGCGTGGGCCAGCGGCACCAGCGGCAGTCGTTCGTACAGTAAGCGGTTAACCTGTTGATAGATGGCCTTACGCCGGGCGATATCATCGGTTTGCAACGCTTCATTAAGCAATGCGTCATAATTTTCATTGCACCACATGGCGCGGTTGGTACCCGAAGGAATAGCGCCGCAGCTAAGTAGCGGACGGTAGAAGTTGTCCGGGTCGCCGTTATCGGCCGACCAGCCTATCAGCACAGAATCGTGCAGACCTTCGCGCAAGTGTCGGCGAAAGGTGGTCCAGTCATAAGAGACAATGGTGGCGCGAATACCTACGTCGCCCAGATAACGCTGGATAAGCTCGGCCATTTTGGCCGCATTCGGGTTGTAGGCACGTTCTACCGGCATGGCCCAGATGGTCATGGTGAAGCCAGGCTCGATACCGG
>JBPEWW010000051.1:0-4362 GCA_052032275.1 Alteromonas sp.
TAAACAGCACGCCAGCGGTAATATTGAACAACGTACTAGGAAAAGAAAAACTGACCAGTGTGACATAGAGTATGGCATACACCACCACTGACCAGCTGCCGAAGGAGTTGATGTAACGCAGCCCCTCTTTGAGTTGTTCTTCGGTAACTAAAACTTCCACGATAATATCGCCAGCGTGGCGATAACCGCGAAGATGACACCCACTTTCAATAGCGACTTGTGTGCGCGTTTCATAAGAAGTCCCTCCTGCAGCTTGTCACTGCACATTTCCTCCATGGCAAACGGGGTGAATACCCGCAGGCTGAGCAGTCTGCCTGACATGCCTGTTAAAAAAAGTTAATTAACTCCTACTTAGTTACTGTTATGGCGCTATTTTCTATCACTTAGAAAAGTATCAATTGTTGCTAAATAGCCAGCGGCGGGTGGTGGCTTTGCGCAGCATAGAAGACCGGCAGTCTGGCGTAGTAACCCTGGGTCACGCCCTGCAGCATATACCAGCTGGCGCCGACGCTCAGTACCGGGTGCGCTGCGCCTGGTCTGTAGCCACGGTCGAATGCCTTACCAAGCGGTTGCCAGACAGCGTTGGTTTGCCCGCCGAGCGGACTGCTCTGGCTAGTTTCAATCTTTCATCCAACTCCTTGCGTAAGGAACCAAAGACACCACAATGGCGCTCGCGTACCAGCGCGCCCGGTTATTGCGCGCCGCAATTTCACTGAAAAACCAGCAGGAGGGAGTCGATGAAGAAGACGTTATTTATGACAGGGATAGCGGTACTGAGTCTGTTTAGTTCAGGTACACCGGCTCAGGACAATAATTTATCTGCGGCGCTGGTAGATGTCGCCGGCGCAAAAATTTGTAACCGCTTAACAGACAGCTTCAGAGGCATACAGCGAAAAAATTCACAGGGGGAGCGGGTGTACAGCGGCACGCTGTGGATCCACGCCTGTGAGGTGAGTTACGACAGTGACAATCAGGATATCATGACACTGCAGTTAGGGTTTAAAGGCTGGCGCTGGCTTAATCGCGAAAAGGAGAAGCTGGGGGCGGATTTTAGTGTGAGTGAGTTTGCCCGCTTTCAGGTGGACGTTGGCCTCACCGGACGGGTTAAGTCCCATTACGAGCCTGACGCCAATCAGTTTGCGCTGTGGTTCAAGCCGGTAAAAGCCCCTCAGGTAAACTTTGAGGCCAGCGGCGATGTCGATGTGGACAAAGAAGGCATGTGGGGCACCGTACTGGCCGGCGCTGCTACCCTGCTGGGACAATCCCCCGACACCCTGGCAGATCAAAAGTTAGTCGACCAGGGGGAACAACAGTTCACCAAAAAAATGGCAGAAGGCTTTAGTACCGCCATCGACTTTTGCTCTGGGCGCTCGGTATCCGAGCTGGGTCAGATTGAAAAAGCGACGTTATATTCACGCCTGAGCAGCAGCCAGTCAGCGTCGTTCAAGCAAGTGGATTTGACACCCGCGTCTTTTCTGTTGTTTGGCCCTTATGGTGAGCAGTCAGAAATGTTAGATCTTCAGTTACGGGTAGCCAACCCGGCCGACTTTCAGAACAAGTTAATCTGCCTGGAAGATGCTGTACAGCTCGCGCAGGCCTATATGGAAGGCAACAACCGAACTCCGGATGTACCCAGTATTAAACTGGTTAAAAACGACGCTAGCGAAGGTGAAATGTCGCTGCGCAACGAGACACAAACCTGCCCGGTTGTGGCGCTGTTCAGCACGGACAAAAGCCTAGAAAAACGCACCTCGCTGGAATTCAGGGTGCGGGATTACAGCGCACCACAACCACTGATGAGCTGTAAATAAGCAGAAATATACAGCCAATGCGTAAGCGGTATCAGGGCATAAGGGCATAAACAATATGCCCCTGCCCTTATACTATGCCGCCTTTCCCGCCGGCCATGCCGGTACTGCTAACAGATAATACGCCCCAACGGTGAGGTTAACCCACCGTGCATTATCAAACAGAGGGGCGAATAGCGATGATTGCTGTTACTATGCACCCCAAGTTGGCTTAGACCGTAATCCATTCGAAACACCCCTGCTCCCGCAGGAAAGTTCGTCACAGCTTAATATCAGGGACACCATGGCTCTCAAAGCAACCATTTTTAAAGCTGAAATATCCATATCTGATATGGACCGCAACTATTATAATGATCACAATTTAACCATTGCCCGGCATCCGTCTGAGAATGATGAACGCATGATGCTGCGTATCATCGCGTTTATCGTCAATGCCCATGAACGGTTAGAGTTTACCAAAGGGCTATCTGAGGATGATGTGCCCGACCTGTGGCAGAAAAACTTTGCCGATGAGATAGAGCGATGGATTGAGCTGGGTCAGCCCTCCGAGCAACGTATTAAAAAGGGCTGCAATCAAAGCCAGCAGATGCTGATTTACGCCTACGCGGACAACAGTTTTGATGCCTGGTGGAAAAAGGAACAGCACAAGCTCAGAACCAGGAAAAACTTATCGGTGTTCACCTTGCCTGAGGCGCTGGCCACCACACTTGCCAACGCAGTAACCCGCACCATGCATATGCAGGTTAGCATTCAGGACGGGCAAATCTGGCTAACGTTGGAAGACAACGACGCCAGCGAATTGATAGAAGTTGTCATTGAACAGCACCTGTAACGGTGGCAGGTGCCTGCACTTTGCTGATCCCGCGTGTATTTTTAGTCTATAAACCGGTCCCCTACAATGAAAAAACTTTCCGCTGTACAAATTAAGCAGCAGGCGATTGTCTTTAGCGTTGCTGATACACTTGAAGAACAAGCCCGCGCAGAACTTCCCGGCATGGTGCTGTGCTGGTTTGACGTGCAATACCATCAGTTCCCGGGCTCGTTATTACTGCGCTTCCAATTCGAGAATGAGCAAGCCTTAGCCAACGCGAAACCCGACTTACTAAAATGGCAAAAGCGCTTAAGTGCCGCGATGCTAAAAAAGGGGGTCATTCTAAAGCATATGCGCAGGCATTTAGTCTTTACGTTAGCGGGCCCTGAAGATTAGGGATGGCTCAGTGCCTGCCGTTCTTGTTGCTATCAGTCTGAGCCATCGCCACTTAATCGGTGTTCACCTCGAACACAAGGGGCACAACCACATGAACTTCCGCGCTTCGGCCAGTGTTTAGCGTATGCGTTTACCGCCCGAAGTTTGCGTATTCATAGCCGCTTAATGTAACTACAACCGCTATTTCACGCCAGCATTGCCAGCCTCAGATACCCTGCAGTCCCTTTTTTACACCAACATGAATGCCATGAACAATAAAGGCTGGAAAAGCGGTACCGGACTGACCTATTACAACCGTTTACGTGTAGTAACTTAGATGTACGACAAAAACGATAAATGACGTTTAACAAGTAATCTGAGAGCCGCGCAGAAAGACGCACATGGGTGATGTGCTTACCAGGACATTCACTCATAAATACGCTCTGACTCAGTCGCTTAAGATAAAACTTATTTGCGTCAGGTGATAAGGAAAAAACATGTCTGATAAATCAAAGTGCCCCATCGCCGGTGGCTACCAAACCATTGAAAGCAACCGCATTGGCGGGGCAATGGGGACGTCTCCCATGAATGCGGACTGGTGGCCTGACCGGCTGCCGGTAGAGTTGCTGCATAGCCAGTCAGGCGCAGCGAACCCATATGGCGAAGATTTCGATTACCCTGCGGCATTTGCCTCATTAGATCTTGATGAGGTCAAAAAAGACATTAAAGAATTTCTGACCACATCCCAGGACTTCTGGCCAGCTGATTATGGTAATTATGGTCCGCAAATGATCCGCATGGCGTGGCACGCAGCGGGTTCCTACCGTGCCTTTGATGGGCGCGGTGGAGCAGCAATGGGCCTGCAACGTTTTGCACCGCTCTATTCCTGGGAAGACAACGGCAATATTGATAAATCAATCCGATTGCTGCAGCCAATAAAGTTAAAGTATGGCGAGAAGCTCTCGTGGGCAGATTTAATGACCCTCACCGGTAACTGTGCGCTGGAACAAATGGGATTCAAAACCTTTGGCTTTGGCGGCGGACGAATCGACTGCTGGGAAGCTGATGATGCAACGTACTGGGGCCCTGAAACAGAGATGGCCACACAGGATAAACGCTGGGAAGGTGAGCCGGGCACGGAAGAGTATGACCTGGAAAATCCGGTAGCAGCGTCAAGGCAATCATTGATTTATGTTCATCCCGAAGGTCCCTTTGGCAACATGGACCCCCTCTCCTCGGCACAGGAGATCCGGATCACATTTGGCCGGATGGGCATGAATGACGAAGAAACGGTTGCACTGATTGCCGGCGGCCATGCGTTTGGTAAAAGCCACGGTGGGTCGCCAAAATCGGCGCTAGGGCCAGAGC
>JBPEWW010000052.1:0-2665 GCA_052032275.1 Alteromonas sp.
CACCAGGCGAACGAGTGTGGTTTCACATCGGTGAGTCTGGGTCCACGGGTGCTGCGCACCGAGACGGCCGCACTGGCAAGCCTGAGTGTATTGCAGGCCCAGCACGGCGACTGGTAGACCCGGATAACACATGCGCTGCGCCGCCCTGACTTGAATTGTAAGAATCAGCCGCCATATCCGAAACATATCATCACGTGACGGCTGGTACTGCCAGCATGCGTTTATCGCCATTAGCGGCAATATTTTCAGACACCAGGGAATGCCTGTCACCGGACCCGCATAGCCCTATTCACGCAGAGACAATCCAATGACCTACACCGTTGGCATCGTAATGGACCCCATTGCAAACATTACTCCATACAAAGACACCAGCTTTGCCATGATGCTCGAAGCGCAGCGGCGGGGCTGCCAGATAGTGTATTTCGAAATGGCTGACCTGTACCTGGACAGCGGCCAGCCAAGAGGACGTGGTCGCGTCGTCTCTGTCGAGGATAGCACCGATAATTTTTATACCCTGGGTGAAGAGCAGGATCTGGCGCTGGGCACCATTGATGTTTTACTGATGCGTAAAGATCCCCCTTTCGACAGTGAGTTTCTGTACGCCACACAAATGCTGACGCTGGCTGAGGAAGCCGGTGCGCTGGTGGTAAATAATCCACAGGCACTGCGTGATTATAATGAAAAACTGTTTACGTCCTGGTTCCCGGATCTCATCCCTCATACTGTCGTGACACGCAACCCGAAAGTGGTGCGTGAATTTCATGCCCACCATAAAGACATCATCTGCAAGCCTCTGGATGGCATGGGCGGTGCGTCCATATTCCGGATTAAGGAGGATGGCAATAATCTGGGGGTTGTCATTGAGACGCTCACGCAGCTGGGTAAACGTTACATGATGGTGCAGGAGTATCTGCCGGCCATTAAAGAGGGTGATAAGCGTGTGCTGATTGTGGACGGTGAAGTGATCCCTTACTGTCTTGCGCGTCTGCCCGGTGCCGGCGAGACCCGGGGCAACCTGGCGGTAGGCGGGACTGGCCGGCCTCAGCCCATCAGTGACAGCGACAGAGCCCTGGCGGAAGCCATCGCTCCCACACTCAGGCAGCATAACATCATGTTCGTTGGCCTGGATATTATTGGCGATCGGGTTACCGAAATAAACATTACCAGCCCCACATGCGTAAGAGAGATAGAGGCACATTACAATATCAACATAATGGCGGCGTTGTTTGACGCCATTGAGCAAAAACTTGCCGCGGGCAGAGCCTGACCCCGGGTGAGTAAAAGGTAAGTCATGACTGAATTGAAGAGCCTGCAAAATCATTTTCTGATTGCCACGCCCTCGCTGGAGGATCCCTATTTTTCACGCTCGCTGACGTATATTTGCGAGCACAACGCTGACGGTGCCATGGGGCTGGTCATCAATCAGCCCTCCAGTATGACGTTAAAGCAACTGCTGGAACAAACCGACAAAGATATCACCGTAGCACCGGAAAAAGCGGACAACGCCATACTTGCCGGCGGGCCGGTTAATCAGGAACGGGGGTTTGTTTTACACACCCATCAGGCGGGCTGGAGTTCCAGCCTGGAGCTCGCCCCTGGCATTATGGTCACGACGTCAAAGGATATACTGGCGGCCATCAGCACCTGCCAGGGACCCGACGAAGCGTTAATTGTACTGGGCTATGCCGGCTGGACTGCCGGCCAGCTGGAAAAAGAGATGCAGGAAAATGCCTGGCTTACCATTGAAGCTGACGAAGATATTCTGTTCAAAACACCGGCCCAGGATAAATGGCAGGCCGCTGTGAATAAACTGGGCGTCGACGTATGGCAACTTGCCCCCGGGGTAGGACATGCCTGAGATCGGCCGGCGCACCGTGCTGGCTTTCGATTTCGGCACGAAAAGTATTGGTGTCGCCGTTGGCCAGGAAGTGTCCGGCACGGCGGCGCCACTGGCCGCAGTGAAAGCCCGTGATGGCATTCCAAACTGGGATACCATCGCCGTGCTGTATGAGGAATGGCAACCTGATGTGGTGGTGGTGGGGCTACCACTAAACATGGACGGTACTGAACAGGAGATGACCCGCCGCGCCCGCAAGTTTGCCAACCGCCTGCACAATAAATTCAAAACACCGGTCGCCACCTGTGACGAGCGGCTCTCCACCGCTGACGCGAAAGCCATGCTATTTGAATTAGGAGGCTTCCGTAAGCTCACCAAAGACAAAATTGACAGTGTCTCTGCCTGCGTCATATTCAGCGCCTGGGCAGAACGCCAGTATAGCTAAGCACGCGGCTCAGGAGTTGCGCGCCTGACCTCCGGCGCGGGGTGCCTCACACTGCCAACAGTAGTCGAAGGCCGCTCCATTGGTCTCCTGGCAGCGCGGGCATCGCCACTCTGTGGCGGTGGTAGCCGACTGACTTACGCCCATGACCCCGCGCACAATGGCGTGAGCTTTGGCAAACCATTGCTCATCCACTAACCATATTTCCTGCTGGGTTTCCTGCCAGGGCAATTCACCCACAGCGCCCCCGGCAAACTCATTCTTTACCAGATACGGGATGTCCCGCGCATCCAGCTCACTACGTACTGATTGCAGTAAAAACCGGTCATCCGAGCTGTAGAGTTTGCGCATAACAGTTTGCTAATCCATGTCGATGGAGACATTTG
>JBPEWW010000053.1:0-5798 GCA_052032275.1 Alteromonas sp.
TCTTTATTGATAAGTTTACCGCCGGTGAGTTCAACGCGCAGTACCGGGATGAATATAACGCCCTCATTTACGAGCGCTTCGAACGGGTGCGTGACTACATTGTCGGCCACTACAAGCTTAATACCCGGGACGACTCGGCCTACTGGCGTGACAACCGCAACAATATGGCGCTGTCGGAGTCGTTATTACAGTTGCTTGACGTATGGTACCGCAAAGGCGATCTCCCCCAGGAAATCCAACGGCAACAGCTGGAATCCCATTTTGGGGCGACATCATGGCACTGTATGCTGGCAGGTTATGGGATCTTTCCGCCCACGGCGCCAAATCAGCCGGGTACCGGCGATCTGTTGGAAGAAAACGACCTGCCCCGCTTTTTCGAAGGATGTGCACTGAACTTCCCGTCTCACACCGAGGCGTTAGCACGCCACCGCACTGCTGCGCCGCAACGCTGAAATTCCCTTAAAAAGAACCGGGCAATGCCCGGTCAGTAAGAGCCGCAGGTGAGATCAGCTGGTCTCACCCAGCTTCAGCTCGAACGGCATGTTTACGGTCTGCTGTTCTTGATTTAGCAGGGCGTGGGCGGCCAGTTGGCCTTTTTCCATGCTGGCCTGACAAACTGTGGTAAGGGGCGGACGGGTTCGCAGCGCTTCGTCGATGCCGTCAAAACCGGTAATGCGCAGCTGCTGGGGTATTTTGATGTCCATGGCCAGCGCGCACTGCAGCAACTCAAGGGCAATAATGTCACTCATACACAGCACCGTATCCGGGCGCGGATGGCTGTTTAGCACTTCCCGCGCGGCCTGCCGGGCATACGTGCTGTCACTTTCCGGTATGTGCCAAATCCAGTCACTGCTTACCGACGCCTCCGCCTCCGTCACGGCCCGTTTGTACCCCTCCAGACGTCGATGTGAAATGGATCGCTCACACTGAAACAGGGGGGTATCGTATACCCGGCAGGTACTGGGCGAGTCAATCAGCCGTAAGCCAAGAATGGCGACGCGATCGCCAGGTCTAACCGCCTGTCTGGCGACCTGGTAGGCGGCTTCTTCGTTATCTATGTTAATTGACGGAAAGCCGGGCAGGTCAAAGTCTACCGCGATTACCGGTTTGCTCTGCTGAGACATCTCCTGTGCCAGCACCGGATTGCGGGGGGCGCCATAGCAAATAAAGCCATCCACAAAGTCTACAATGTCCATGATGGTTTCTGAGTCGCCCGCGTACAACAACAGGTGCTTGCTGTGCTTTTGCAGTTCACCGGAGACCCCTTGTATAAATTTACTGGCCAGCGGGTCGCTCACCATGTACTGGATGCTGTCAGCCAGCACCAGTGCGATGATATTGGAGTGGCCCTTACGCAAAATTTGCGCAGCGCGATTAGGTCCGTGATACCCAATTGTTTTGCAGGCAGCCAGAATCTCTTCCCGCTTGGCAGCGGATAGCTGGTCCGGCCGGTTAAAGGCATTTGAAATTGTTGCGGTTGAGACACCCAGCTTGGTTGCGACATCTCGTAAGGTCAGTTTAGTTTTTTTCATTGTCTGGCTTTTTGATAACACCGCCACCCTCGCATGCAAGCGCTTTCAAATTTGCAGCCCGCCCGGCAATCCTGCCGGTTCAAATCGGTAATGCTGGTTGAACGTGCTTTGGCGAAGTTAAGCCCGAGCCGGGCTTAATCGATTAACATAATGTTAAAATGTAACGCGGCAGACCGCAACCTTAGTGAAAAATAAATGTTAACGGGTACCAAATATTTTATCTCCTGCATCGCCCAGGCCCGGCAATATATAACCTTGCTCGTTAAGCTTTTCGTCGATGGAGGCGGTAAATATATCCACATCCGGATGGGCGTCCGTTACGGCCTTAATCCCCTCCGGGGCAGCCACTAAGAACAGTCCCATGATCTGCGTGCAGCCTTTCTGCTTTAATAAATCGATGGTAGCGATAAGTGTGCCCCCCGTGGCCAGCATAGGGTCGACAATAAGCGCCATGCGCTGATCGATGTCTTTCACCACCTTGTCAAAGTAAGCCACCGGCTCCAGCGAGTCTTCATCACGGTACAAACCAACAACGCTGATTTTGGCATTAGGAATAAGCTCCAGTACCCCATCGAGCATTCCCAGGCCGGCCCGTAATATGGGCACCACGGTAATTTTTTTGCCGGCAATGCGCTTGACCGGTACCCGCGCGCCCGACCAGCTGGTAATGCTCCCTTCCTCCGTCGGCAACGCCCGGGTGGCCTCGTAGGTCAGCAGGTTACCCACTTCACCGGCCAGCTCTCTGAAATGCTTACTGCTAATACCGGCATCGCGCATCAGGCCGACTTTGTGCTGAATAAGGGGGTGTGTAATCTCGTGAACGGCCATGGTTGCCTCGCTGCGGGTTCTCATTGAACAACTATGGTAGGAAAAATACCCGGCTTTGGCGAGTGTTACCCGCATTCCATCAGCCAAGCGCGCAATTTGCCGTCAATCCGGCTCTTGATTCACCTCGTCGCTGAATTCTTCCCTTATGAACGATGCACATTTTTTATGCGAGCACACATTAAACCGTACCGCTAAGATGAACTTTTTTTAATCGTCTGCGGTATAGGCTTTTCAACCAATAATTCAAGGAATGAAACTATGTTTCTCAAGCGCCTGTTTCTCTTCTCCGCCTGTTCTGTTTTCAGTTTAAGCTGCGCGTATGCGCAGGAGTGGCAAACTATTCCTGTTGAAAAAAGTCTGCAGGTTACCTTGTCAGACGGCTCCTCTAAAACCATTCAACCAGCCTGCGCGCTGGATGCGCTGCCCGCCCCGGCTGACGCCCCCGAAGGCACGCCGGCCTTCATTCCTAACGACTTTCGTTTTTACTTTAAGCAGGGTGAATCAGATAATGTTCTGGTTTATTTTCAGGGCGGTGGAGCCTGCTGGAACGATGCAACCTGCGTTGACTCGTTAGCCCTGCAACACGACGGTAACCCACAAAGCCGACCGGCTTATAATCCGTCTGTGTATACGGAAAATAACCCCGTCGAAGCGGGCGGGATCTTTAACGACGAACGGGAGGACAACCCGTTTAAAGACTGGAGCAAGGTCTTTATTCCTTACTGCAGTGGTGACCTGCATGCCGGCTCTGGCGAGGTCGAGTACACCGATAACACCGGTGTGTTAACCGGCATGCCTGGCGGTACAGTGACCATCAAACACCACGGTCATGATAATGTACTGGCGGTTCGTGAGTGGCTGAAATCCCGCTATGCGTCCGAGACACCGGAGAACGTGCTGATTGCCGGCAGCAGTGCCGGTGGCTACGGTGCCACCCTCAATTTTCCTTATATACAATCGGCGTTCCCGAACGTACAAGCGTCTCTGCTCTCCGACTCAGCAATGGCGGTCATGACCCGGGGCTTTGTTAATGACGTGCTGGTACCTGGCGGTAACTGGAACCTTGAAAATACGTTGCCTGCACCCTTTGACCGCAAACTGGGGGCGTACCGCTTTTACAAATTGAATAATCAGTTAATGGGGTCGCTGGCTTATGCGTACCCGTATAACCGGTTCGCCCAATACACCACCGGCCTGGATGCGGTACAGGTTCAGTTTCTTAAGATTGCCGATCAAATTGACCGCGGTAATCTGAATCCGGCAGACTGGGCGCTTGCCCCGTCAGAGTTTCTTTACTTTCTGACATGGCATGTACGCATGGGTGCCTCCGCTCACACCCTGTCTGCGTTTACCTGGAACTACCAGTATTATATTGGTGAAGGTACCTGTCATATGGTGCTAACGGACTTTTGTGAGCAAAACGCGCTCCCGGTCAGCCAGCCCAGTCCGTTCTTTAATGAAAACAGCGCGCAAGGGGTGGCATTTAAAGACTGGTTACACGCATTTGCTACGGATGTACGATTCCGGGAAAACAGCGTTAGCTACACCAATTAATCATTTGGGGCACGGCTCACGCCGTGTCCCCCTCCCCAAGCGACAGCGTTGCGCCATCCGGTAACGTCAGTTCCACTTTCATTTGCCCCCCTACCGCAGCTAAATAGGCCGCCGCACGCTGCAAAGGCACATCCTGGATACGTTTAGCTTCCAGCTTACTGACACCCGATGCTGTCACACAAAGCGCCATGGCAACCACTTCCTGCTTTACTCTGTTTTGGCGGCGAATTTGCCCTAGTGTTAATTCTTTCATGTTATTCACTCTTCAATGGGCATTAAAAAAGCCCAGATGGGAAACCATTCTGGGCTTATTGCAAAACGTTTACCTGCGATGCCCAGAAGCGATATCAGCCCCTGAACACCAAGTCAGGCGCAATCAGTAGGTAAAATTATAGTTATACTGTACGGCAACGGTTTGCATGAGAATTCCTTAGTTCACTTAATTCAGAGAGTGCGCCTGTGCGCATCACATTCATATTAACCTTACCACGCCCCGTGGCAATCACAACCACTTTCCAATTCGTACAGCAGTTTTACCTGACTGCCAGCTGACCACTTTGCCAGGTAGCCAGGCACTCGGTCATAGCGTGATTCGACGCACTCTGCTGGAATGCCGTGCGATATTGATTAACTAGTTCAGGATCAGAGGGCTTACTGAACGCCACGTGCAAATTGCTGTTAAGCGCATCGCTTGAGTACACTTTGCGTAAAGCCGACGTACTCATACCCAGCTCACTGAGCGCCTGAGTAATTTGCACCGGGGTCGCAATCATAATATCCACCCGTTTTCTGAGTAACATTTGAACCCGGCTGCTTTCGCTGATATTGCTTTCTGTCGCTGACATGAGATACAGGTTCTTAAACCCTTGTTTGGCCAGTAGCTGATGCGTATTGGCCTCTTTTACCACCGCGATACTGTAACCGTGGAAGGCTGCTAATGACTCACTGGTCTGGATAGGGCTGTCTGCTAGCACCCAGAAATATAAACTCTGTTGAGCAAGCTCTCCTACCCAGTGAAAGCTTTCTTCACGATGAGGGGTGCGCCCGATGGAAAAAATTAATGTATTAGGTGTATTTCTGGCAACCGCATACGCCATGCTCCATGGCATCACATCTATTGCCAGTTCATGGTTATTGTGTACCGCCAACGATTTCACTAACTCTGTGGCGCAGCCGGTTAACTTACCTTGTTCGTTGTATTCCTGAAAGGGAGAATACAACTCTGTCACCGCACGCAACACATTGGCCCCTGCTGGCATCGCAAAAGTGAAAATTACGACACAGGC
This sequence comes from Alteromonas sp., assembly GCA_052032275.1. Lineage (GTDB taxonomy): Bacteria > Pseudomonadota > Gammaproteobacteria > Enterobacterales > Alteromonadaceae > Alteromonas. The sequence continues at coordinate 5,201 of JBPEWW010000053.1, forward strand.
AATTACCCGGCATTTTGTGAACATGCTCATCATTCCCTTAATTCTCTCACCTCAGTTACGAGAAAAGTCCCCTCCAAGTACACCACCACGGCCCACAGACGCGTACTTACCTTTATTCAGTCTTTACCGTGCCCCTGCACCAGCCCGTTGCCTGTACCCAGTGAGACGCAGAGATATTTTGTTTCAATGGGCTGAAGACACAGTGAATAGCGACCTGACACGCAATAGTACCTCAACTCACCGCCAGTCAACCAGCGGAAAATATAACCAATAACGCGAATCCGCTGGCTCCGGCCGCAAACGGAATAAACCGGCTCTCGCGCTCTTCGGGCAGCTCCTCTTTAAGCACGTTCAAAATGGTACTGCCTGCCAAAAATGCAAACAGGCCATGAACCAGCGCGCTATTTACCTCCAGGGCTAACCCTCCCAGCCAGCCTGCCAGAATCGCCGATGCTAAAACCCAGCGCCCCAGCTGTTCGTAGCGATGAGCATGGATTTTTCGCATGCCATAATCGTTAACCAGGAAGTGTAACCCCATGGCTAACCCATAAAATACCAGACTCTGCCCTTCTGCAGACTCCCGGTGCACCAGTAAATA
>JBPEWW010000054.1:0-8683 GCA_052032275.1 Alteromonas sp.
TCCACGGCAGCACTGGTTTTCAGTGGATTGCGGGCTAACAGCTCGTCGACGGAAGGAATGGCGTCCTGCGCCTTCGCTTTGATCTCGTCGAAAGACAACGAGTTAGTGGGCTGGCGGTACACCTCACCCGGGGTTTCGCGGGGCTGGTCAAACTGTACATCCAGCAAGTCCAGATTATTCACAATTACCCGGTCTGATAACAGCGGCAGCAGCTCAACATCGGCGCGGGCAGTGCCCACCAGCACTTTATTGCGTGACGGCGCGGCGGCGTCGGTCAGCCCAATACCCTGCATGGTCACTTCGGCGGGGTACAGGGAATGGTCAAAGTCGGCAATACTCACTTCAGCGCCATAGGACTCAGACAGCTTCCCTTCCACAATGCCTTTGATAATGGTGTCGGCAAACAACCAATAGGCCACCACCGGCAGAATAATGACTGCCAGTACAATATAACGACGCTTAACTTTTCCGCTCATAGTTCCTCCTGAACCCTGCCCGCCCAATGCGGTTTTCAGTGTATGCGATTGCTCTGACACAGTAAAACAGCCGGTGCATACATATACCTGACGGTCGCCGAAAGTGATCATTCTCAGCCCCTGCGGACACCGCGTTGCGATCCACCGGGATCATGGCTTTTATACAATTTAATGTTGGCGGCAAACTGCCCGCAAAAGTTGACACAACAGGCTTCCCAGATGCCGCGACTGTGCTAGTATCCGCGACAGTTCAGCGCTATCTTGATCTTCCTGTTGGTAGTGGTAGTTAAAAGGGGTAGCACGCGGCCTGTCCGCGCTACTTATTTTCCTGCTACCTGGCGAATATCACGCCATGGTGGCACTTATCGGTTTCCACAGGGAAGCATTTTTTCAAACCGGTTTAACACATAAGGGTTGCAATGCTCACAAACGACGATCTTTATACAACAACGCCTACGCGGCAACGGATACGTGACTACTATCGAATCAGCGAATCAGTTGCCATTGACCAGATCCTCCCCATTGCCGAGGTAAACCCTCGTGCGCGCAGTCGTGCCTGGGAACGGGCCCGTAAAATGGTGCTGCAGATTCGTCGCGATCAGGAAGGTCACGGCGGCGTCGATGCCCTGCTGCACGAATATTCACTGTCCACTGCAGAAGGGGTAGTACTGATGTGTCTGGCCGAAGCCTTGCTGCGGGTGCCCGATCAGGAAACCCAGGACGAGCTGATCCGGGATAAACTCTCCAAAGGCCAGTGGACACCGCATCTGGGCAATTCTGAATCCCTATTTGTCAACGCCTCGGCCTGGGGCCTGCTGCTTACCGGTAATATGGTGAACTACGCGGATAAGCGTAAGAAGGAGCAGTTTGGCCTGCTTAAACAAACTCTCGGCCGGCTCGGTGAGCCTGTGATCCGCCGGGCGATGAATATCGCCATGCGTGTGATGGGTCGCCAGTTTGTCATGGGAGAAACCATTGAAGACGCGGTGGACCGCGCGCAGGAAAAGGAAAAGAAAGGCTATGTCTATTCATATGACATGCTGGGCGAAGGCGCCCGTACCATGCGTGATGCCGACCGCTACTACGATGCATACGTAAAAGCCATCAAGACCATTGGTAAGGCAGCAAAAGGGCGGGGGCCTAAGCGCTCCCCTGGTATTTCTGTCAAACTGTCAGCCATTCACCCGCGCTTTGAGTTTCTGCAACGCGAGCGGGCGATGGAAGAGATCCCCAAGCGCCTGAAAGATCTGTGCATGATGGCGAAGGAATACGACATTGGCCTTACTGTGGATGCCGAGGAAGCCGACCGCCTGGATCTGTCACTGGACATCATTGAGAAAGTCTTCAGCGACGAAGATTTAGACGGCTGGACCGGCTTTGGCCTGGCCGTTCAGGCTTACCAGAAACGCGCCATCCATGTTATTGAATGGCTGCGCGAGCTGACCCTGCGGGTGGGCCGTTCCCTGCAGGTACGCCTGGTAAAAGGGGCCTACTGGGACACCGAAATCAAGCTGACCCAGCAGGGCGGGCTGGAAGAGTTCCCGGTGTTTACCCGTAAATCGTCTACCGATGTGTCGTATCACGCCTGCGCCAACCGCCTGCTGGACTACCGGGATACCATCTATCCGCAATTCGCCACGCACAATGCGTACACCGCTTCAGTGATCATTGAACTGGCCGGTGACGATAAAGAAGGGTTTGAATTCCAGTGTCTGCATGGCATGGGCGATACCCTGTACGATCAGGTGGTGACCGAAGAAAAAATTCAGTGCCGGGTGTACGCACCGGTAGGCGAGCACGAAGATCTGCTGGCCTATTTGGTTCGCCGGTTACTGGAAAACGGCGCGAACTCATCGTTCGTAAATGCCATCGTGGATGACGAGAAACCGGTAGAATCATTGCTGGAAGATCCGGTTGAGAAAACCCAGCGTCTGAAAGTGCGCTACAACAAGCTGATCAAAACCCCTCGTGGCCTGTATGCGCCGGAGCGTGACAATTCCCGTGGTCTGGATCTCACCGATGTGAATGCCGTCCATGCCCTGCAACACGAGCTGGCACGCTGGAAAGACTTCTACAAGGTGGAAGAAAGCGAATTGCCGGAAGGGGCCACGCCGGTGCGCAGCCCATCTAACCACAGTGACATTGTGGGCTATCACATTTATGCCACCCAGGACGACATGCTGGCTTCGCTGGATAAGGTGCACGACGGCTTCCAGGCGTGGTCTAAGCGTCCGGTGGAAGAGCGTGCTGAAATTCTAAACCGGACTGCCGATGCCCTTGAGCGTCACATGGCTGAGCTCATCGCCATCTGTGTACGTGAAGCCGGGAAAGTGGCACAGGACAGCATTGATGAAGTCCGTGAAGCGGTCGACTTTTGCCGCTACTATGCCGTGCGGGCTCAGGAACTGTCAGAAGATCAGCGCTTGTTACCCCGGGGTGTCACCCTGTGTATCAGCCCGTGGAACTTCCCACTGGCCATCTTTATCGGGCAGGTCGCTGCGGCCCTGGTAACCGGCAACACCGTGCTGGCCAAGCCGGCCGAACAAACCAGCATTATTGCCAAACGTGCCGTGGATATTATGCATTCGGTAGGGCTGCCGGAAGATGCCCTGCAACTGATCATTTCACCCGGGAAAGGCGTAGGCGAAACCCTGCTGCCGGATGAGCGCATTAAAGCGGTCATGTTTACCGGCTCCACCCAGACCGGTACCCTGATATCGCAAACGCTGGCTAACCGTGGCGGTGAGCAGGTGCCGCTGATTGCCGAAACCGGCGGGCAGAACTGCATGATTGTCGACTCCACGGCGCTGCCTGAACAGGTGGTTGACGATGTAGTGCACTCGGGCTTCCAGAGCGCCGGTCAGCGCTGTTCTGCATTGCGGGTACTGTTTGTGCAGGAGGATATTGCCGATAAGCTGACCGATATGCTGATTGGCGCGATGAAAGAGCTGACCGTAGGCGACCCGGCATACCTGTACACCGACATTGGCCCGGTTATCGACGGCAAAGCGCTAGGCACCCTGACTGACCATACCGAATACATGGAAGGGAAAGGGAAGTTGCTGTACCGCGCCGACCTGCCGGAGTCTGCTGACAACGGCACGTATTTCCCACCCACCTTGTATGAAATTGACAACATCAATGTGCTGGAGAAGGAAGTCTTTGGCCCGGTCGTGCACATCGTGCGTTTCAAGTCGAAAGACATTGATGACGTGCTCGCGCAAATCAACAGCACCGGGTATGGCCTGACCATGGGCGTCCATTCGCGCATCGAGGAGCGGGGCCACGAGCTGGCGGCGAAGAGTCGCGCTGGTAACGTGTACATTAACCGCAATATGATTGGCGCCATTGTAGGTGTGCAACCCTTCGGTGGGCGCGGGTTATCAGGCACCGGCCCGAAAGCGGGTGGTCCGAACTATCTGCCCCGACTGATGATGGAGCGGGCGACGCCTAAACCCACGCAGTTAGCGGATGTGGAAGGTGAAGATACCGCGTTGACGGGCGACGAGCAGGTGTCCGGCCAGGCCGCTGAGCTGATGGAACAGGCCATGAAAGTGGAAGACAAGTGGCGGCATACGCCGCTGAACGACCGCTTATCCATGGTACGTCAGCTGCTCGCCAAAGTGGCCAAGGTCGATATTATGGATGAGCTGGCAGACGATTTGAATCGTACCCTGGCCACTTCACGTCAGCAACTGACCTCCATTGAGCGCAAGCTGGCGAAGCCCACTGAGCTGCCCGGGCCCACCGGTGAGTCGAATAAACTCTATCTGGAGCCCCGTGGTGTGCTGTTATGTTTTGCCGATAAGGACGTAACCTTCGAGTACTGGATGCTGTCAATTGTGACGGCCCTGGCCACCGGTAACGTGGTAGTGTCAGTGGTGTCTGAAATCTTCTATGAGGAGGCGCTGGAATTCCAGAGCAACCTGGAAGCCACGGGTGCGCCGAAAGGCATTTTCCAGGTGGCCAAGCTGTCCTACTTCGACGCCCTGCTGATGCATGAAAACCTGTCTGGCGTAGTGGTCGATTCCAGCACCGAGCGGACCGCCAGAATTTCGGCCATGCTGTCATCGCGGGTAGGCGCAATACTGCCGGTAATTACTGCCGAGTATAACGATAAGCTTATTCAGCGGCTGATGACGGAAAAAACCATCAGTATTGATACTACGGCATCCGGCGGCAATACCTCGCTGATGACGCTGGTGGAAGATGATGAGTAATATCTGTCTGACGACAGGCTGACACAAAAAAGCGCGACAGGGTCGCGCTTTTTTTATATCTGCAAATTAGCAGTCTCGGCCGTGACCGGGTTACATCCACTGATCATTACGGCGACGCTTTTTGGGTATGAAGGTCAGTAACACACCCAGAATGATGCCCACGCCGGCCACCAGTCCGCCGCGGGTAAACCAGCGCACCAGTTCATCCTGGTCGGCGCGATCCAGCTTGGTGGACAGCTGCGTGATCTGCTCTGTTTGCTCATCGGTCTGTTTGGTTAGCCGTGCAACCTGTTGGCGGGCTTCATTCAGCTGTTGCCGCAACCGGGTGGTTTCCTGTTGCGCCGCCTGCAGACTGGCCTGACTGTCAGCCAGTTGCTCACTGATCATCGGCAACTGTTCGGCCATTGACATGGTATCGCTGACAAACCGGGTTTCCACCCAGCCTTCACGGCCTTCGTCATCGGTGATCTGAGTGAACTCTTGTTCCTGATTCCGCTGCAGCACCGTAATGGGGGTGCCGGCTTCAATCGAGCCCAGAATACGGTAATTGCGGCCGGGTCCCGCGTGCATGAACACAAAAAGATCGTCCCGGATATAGTGAGAAGAGGACGCCTCTAAATTGCTGGTATCCTGCAGGCCAAATGCCTGACATGACATCGCAATCAGTGCGACCGAAAGCCACCTTCGAATCATAGTTAATCCATACGCTAAGAAAAATCACTGACGATGGTAGGGCTTGCCTGCGCTAAAGGCAAGCCTGCCGTTGCCTGCCACGTTAATTGATGTCGCGTTATCAGGCCGCATTTCTGCCGCAAGAATGGTGTGCAAACCGCTTCGGTGTCATACGCAGTCCGGGCATCGGCGTTGCTAATCACAGGGGACAACGGTAAGGTTAGCGCAACTTAAGTAATCACATTCCCGCCATGGCAGAAATAGAGTTAAAATTTGTTACCCGCCAAAGTGTCGCAGCGCCCTTCAACGACAAGGTGCTGCCCGAGCTAAAGCGGCAGGGCATGCAGGTCTCCGCGCCCCGCCAGATGCGCCTGCAGAACGACTACTATGACACCCCGGAGCATGACTTTCAGGCCCGTAAAATGGGGTTTCGGGTGCGCGGCAATAACGGTGAGTTCGAACAAACCCTGAAAACCCACGGTGACGTCAGGGGCGGCTTGCACGAACGGGCCGAATACAATGTCCCGCTGCGCAACAGCCAGCCGGATCTGACCTTATTTGATGCCAGAATATGGCCGGCAGATTTCGATGTCAGTGCGGTGACCGGTACGCTGACCCGTCAGTTTACCACTGATTTCACCCGTACAGCGTACGATGTCACGGTAGAAAATACCGTGGTGGAAGTGGTGCTTGATGAGGGCGAGGTGACCACCGGCAAAGCCGATGCGCCGATTTACGAAATTGAACTGGAGCTGAAATCCGGTGAGGTCAGTGGCCTGTTTGGGATTGCCCGGGCCATCAATGAGGCCCTGCCGGTGCGCTTAAGCGATGTGTCAAAAGCCGCGCAGGGTTACCAGCTGCTGCACGGGATCCGGCCCCAGGTTACCTCGTTACCTGAGTTCCTGCCGCTTAGCCGCCATTGCTCCACCGAAGACGCGTTTGCCGCGGCGCTGCACTGCGCATTGTCGCACTGGCAGACCCACGAACACTTATTCATGGCCACCGGCTCAATCAAAATGCTGGCCGAAGTGGCCAAGAGCCTGCGCCTGATGCTGCAAAGCGTGTCGCTGTTCCTGCCGGTGCTGCAATGTCCGGCCATGCTGTCGCTGCACAAACAACTGCTGAATTATGCCCAGGAGTGGCTCTGGCAGGATGATCTGCAGAGCCTGCGCTATCTGCTCTCCAAAAAGAGCCTGTTTAACAAAACCCTGGCCCGGCATCCGTCGCTGGTCAGTTACCTGCAGGGTCGCAAGGCGGGCCTGTTACAGGCCCACGATCCGCAAGCGCTGTTTTTCGGCACCCAGGGGACGGCGGTCAAACTGTCCGCCTCGGCGATCCTGAATAACCGCCCGTGGCGCAGTGATGCCCAGGGCTACGATATGCCGGTTATGGAGCATGCCAAGGGCTGGTTGTCGCAGGGCTGGCAAACGGTACAGCAAAGCATGCCCGCCAACCGGGGCATGACTGCGACCAACTACACGTCAATTGAGATCATGCTTCGGCAAACCCTCTGGAATGGCTTTTTACTGGCCGACCTGTTTGTGGAAGAACGGGGCACATTCCGGGCGCCGTGGCTGGATCTGCTGACCGGGATAGATGAACTGCGGGCGTTACTGATGCTTCGCCAGACGGTGCGCGAAGCCGAACCTGAAGGCATGCCGGAACTGGAAACCTGGATAAACGAAAAAATGGCCAATCTGCTCAAGGTCATGGAGCAAACCCGGCAGGTGGCTATGCAGGGCGATATGTACTGGTAACCCGGCGCCTCAACAGGTAAGGAAAACACACGGATGGTGCATTACGCCCTGTTCATTTTCACCACCTTGTATGCGGTGGTGCTGGTGCGGTTCTGGGTCTGTCATGAGCAGCTGCCCGGGCGCGGCTGGATATTATTGGCGGGCCTGTTATGGCCGTTGCTGTTAACCGATATGTGGCTAAGGTATCACCAGCTTGAAAGCCTGGCCTGGCTACTGGGACTGAGTGATTTTATCACGCCGCTGGTCATGGCATGTGGTTACCGTGCGACCAAACTACTGGTGCTGGCGCCGCCGGTCAGCCAGCGTGCCAGGCTGTGGATCCCGGCCTGGATCACCGTGTTACTGCTGTCAGCGACGGTGCTGATCCCGCTTGAGGCCCGCCAGGGCTGGCTGGCGGCCTCGCCGGTGGGGGCGCCGCTAAAGTGGTGGCCGGTGTATCTGGTAAATCTGGCCGGTGGTTTTGCCGTGCTGTTGTACGGCATTCTGATTACCGAACTAGTCCAGCAGTATCATCACTACCTGAATCATCAGGTTGTCGACACCCACCGCTATCGCATTCGCGGCCTGACCAGCGCCGCCGGGCTGAGCGTGGGGCTGGCGTTTGTCAGTGTGCTGGTGGTCACCGCGGCTACCTTTGGCTTCTTCCCGCTGTCGCAGTGGCAAAGCCTGAATCACCTGGTAATGGCTGGCGCGTCGCTGGCCGTGCTGTTTGGGCTGACGGCCGCCCACGTGACCTCTCCCAGTCCGCTCGATTACACTGTGCTGGAAGACAGTGACGCTGATGTGCACGCCATGCGCAGTGCCCTGGCGAAAGCTGACCGCACCATCATTCAGGATAAACTCTACAAGCGCTTAGGGCTAACCCTGCAACAGGTATGTCAGGCGGCGGGGGTCGCGCCGACCACCCTGGCGGTGGCGCTCAGGGTACAGCAGCAAAAAACTTTCCGGGCGTGGGTGTTTCATTACCGGTTTGAATATGCCAAAAAAGTGCTGTTGCGCTCAGACGTGCAGTTGTCGCGGGTCACCCGGCGCTTAGGCATCGATAAAGACAAGCGGCTGTGTGCGGCGCTGGCCCGGCATCTGCAGGAGCCTGACGCCGGCCACCGGCCACCGGCTGCCCCACCGCAACAGATCGTGGCCGAATAAGGGGCAGCGCAGGGCGCGACTAGCCAAACATTCGCGCCAGAATGGCGGCCGTAAACGACTTACGCAGGTAAAACCCGCGCGGCCGGGTCTGAATGCGCTGGCCATCTTCGTTTAAGGCGTCGGTCAGCACCTTGCCACTGGCCGCTTTGGGGCGGATATGCAGGGCATTTCCCTGACGGGCGGTAATTGCCTCCACCTTGCCCAGTGCAATCATGTCGGTCAGCTCTTCCCAGTCCTGCCTGAGCTCCTGATCTTCAGCGGCGCTGGGTGACCATAAAAAGCCACTGGCGACCCGCCGCTCAGCCAGCGGGATCTGCCGGTCGCCTTCCAGCGGCAACCACAACACCTGTTGCAGCTTATTGCGAACATTCGAGGTTTCCCAGGTGACGCCCGTTTGGCCGGTTAACGGCGC
>JBPEWW010000055.1:0-2559 GCA_052032275.1 Alteromonas sp.
CTTTAATGATCTTACCGTGGCCTCCTTTGTCGACCGGCAAACCTATAAATACTGGAATCAGGACGGCTTTCTCAGGGTACTAAAGAATGATAAGGCCGACGGCTGGTTTTTTGCTTATAAAGACAGCGGCGAACCTGTCTCGCTGAGTCTGTATAACGAGCCTGACGCAGGTTACCGGTTGTTCGCTAACTATCAGCAGGTGAACGGCCGGGGCATGTCAGGAGTGGCCAAGTCTGTCGACGAACTGGTTGGTATTTTAAATGATGTCCGGCTGGCCTCCTCGGGTGTGATCTTTATGGTAGACAGCGAAGGCCGGGTAATCGCGCATCCCAACGACAGTCTGTTGGGGAACACCACACTGCAGGGCCTGGCGGGGGCACCCGCCACCCGTTCGCTACTGAGCAAACAACCGTTCACGCTGGAGCACAGTACCGAACCCGGCGAAGACACCTTATTTGCCAGCACATACATCGCCAGCGCGAACTGGTATGTAGTAGCCGAGGTGCCGCAGGCAGAGCTTTATGATGAGCTGGCCTCCGCCAGCCGCCAGATTGTGCTGTGGTCAGTACTGGTGGCAGTCCTGTTTGCCTTGCTGGGGATCTGGCTGGCGGGCAGTATCACCCGGCCCCTTGAGCGGCTGGCTGACGCTTTCCAGGCATTGGGTAAGGGCGAAGGGGATCTCAGTACCCGGCTGTCGGTTCCGGAGCAAAAAGAAACCGCCAGACTGGTCGAGGGCTTTAACGCATTTATAAATCATCTGCACGGCACCATTAGCCATGTGGCCGCCACCAGTAATAGTCTGCGAGCGTCAGCCACCGAAGTGGCCAGCCAGTCGCGGCATACAGAGCAAATCAGTCAGCAGCAGCATGACCGGACTATCCACGTGGCCTCTGCACTTACCGAGTTAGGCACCACGGTAGGCGAAGTGGCCGGCTCTGCCACGCATGCTGCGCAACGTGCCAAGGCCGCCACCAGCACGTCACAGGAAGGCCGCCAGATTACCGGCAATGCCGTCGCCGCCATTTCCTCGTTGTCTGAGCAAATCAGCCGGGTAGCCACTGTCATTCAGTCACTGGATGAGCATACCACCGCTATCGGCGGTATTCTGGATACCATTCGTGGCATCTCAGAACAGACCAATTTACTGGCCCTAAATGCCGCCATTGAGGCCGCCCGTGCCGGTGATCACGGCCGCGGCTTCTCGGTAGTCGCCGATGAAGTGCGCTCGTTAGCGCAGCGGGCCGCCGACGCCACAGATGAAATTCAGACAAAAATGGATAAATTTCAGCAGGACTCCCAGGCGGCAGTACAACAGATGCAAACCAGCCGTCAGCAAACCGACGATGTGGTGGCCGCTGCCAGCCGGATTGATGAATTGCTGCAGGACGTGGCCGCCAGTATTGCCGATATTAACGACATGAACACCCAGGTAGCGACGGCTACTGAACAGCAATCTGCGGTGGTCAATAACGTCAGTGAAACGGTGCATGAAATCAGTGATAACAGTAAGGATACGCTGGCCCGGGCATCCGCGCTGGTTACCGTGAGCGAGCAGCTGGATACTCTGGCGCGCGACCTGGCGCGTCAGGTGGAACAGTTCAGGCTCTAGTCCTGGCGCGCTCGCCTGCTGTTAAAAGGCAATCGCGTATTGCAGGTTTAGCTGATTGTCGCGCAACGAGGTGCCATTCGCGGCACCTGCAAAGTCAGCCACGTGCCAGACCTCCCGTTGCAGGGACACTGCCAGGTTATGCGAGGCGCGCATGCCTGGCATTTGCAGGTGCAGGCCTAACGCCTCACTGGTAGGCAGCGACAGCGGCTCGGTCATCGGTGAGCTCATTTTATGCGACGTGATGACCTTGTGCCCCACCCCCAGCCGCAGCGTCTTGGTGTGCCACCAGGAGATAACTTCCACCGCTTTGGAGGACACTTTCTGTCGCAGCACCCCGAACCTGTGCTCGCCTTTGTCATAGTGAAGATTGGCTTCTACGGAGAATTGTTGGGTGAATTGCTGCGAAAAGGCGAGCTGATAAGCTTTTTGTTTGCAGCCATTAAATCGAATGCGTTGCTTTGAGAGGTCGACTTCCAGCAAATGCTGGCTGTCGAAGACATCAGCCAACCAGCCGGTGGCTTTATCTGCCAGTTCATCCGCATGTGACACAGGACTTACCAGCATCAGTAAGCCGAATAATCCACAGTAAACTTTTCCCATGTGATCACCACTTCCAGTATGCTTCCTCTGCACAAACACCTAAAACTTTGTGCAAAGTATAATCAGGGTACGGCGACCATTGCGTATTTGGATTAATGCCCGGGGATTAAAAATTACTTTTGTGTAATGGGCGTCGGACTGCGAACTGTAAACATCAGTGCCGGCTGATTTTCCGTGGCCTCCTGGGTAACCCAGTAACTGCCATCGGCAGCCACGCAGACACCTTCCACCTGATCATAGTCAGGCAGCGGCCACACCTGCTCTACACCAAACTGCCCATTCACTTCTGCCAGAAAAGTCTCAAAGTTGCCAAACGGATCACTGGCATACCCTACTATCACGTAGTGCTG
>JBPEWW010000056.1:0-5818 GCA_052032275.1 Alteromonas sp.
TCAAAATTTTTGTACCAGTTGCCACTGGCGTACATAAAGAAGTCATCGCCTGGATCGACTGATTCATCGCGGGCCGACAAATCGACACCAAAGGTACCCAGTTCAGGCGCCTGCTTAGCGCTGTCCGTCATGGCCGTCTGACTGTCGTCGGCAGCGGACTGATTGGTGGACTGTTCAGGCTGACTGCAACCAGCCGCCCCCAGCGTTGCTGCAATGACAGCAGCAAGAAGTTTACGTTTCATAGTTTTTCACTCGTTGTTGTTATAATTGCCATCGGCTGCCTTGCCTATTGGCACAGCGTTAAGCACGTTTTTGAAATCGGCATTAAAAGGTAAAACATCTAACGCCTGATTGAAATAGCGAAACACCGCAGGCGTTTCACGGTGTAAAAAATCTGCCACAGCCTGATGAAAATCGTCGTTAAACAGGTGATGAAAAGAGCGACATAACACCGGCTCAAACCCCCGCAATAGCTTGTGTTCCCCCTGCGTACCCGGGTTAAAAAGCGGCAGTTGCTGTTTAATGGCAAACCAAATCCCTTCGTAGTAGCAGCAAATAAAGTGCAGCCCGTCGATATCTCTAAGGCTGCCCCAGTATCGCCCGTAAAGCCCGGAATTATCAAACAGGAACAGGGCACTGGCCACGGGCTCACCGTGCTGACGGGCAATGACGAGCATCAGTGATGCCCGGCAGTGCTGGTGCAGTAACCTAAAAAATGCCTGGTTCAGATATCCGGTATGGCCGCTGCGCTTAATATACGTGCGCTGATAGCACTGATAGAAAAAGTCCATGTCCTCAGTGTCAATGTCGTCACCGCTAACTGTGGTGAGTGTGACCCCCTGCTGCTGCAACTGTGCGTAGGCTTTTCTGATGGCCTTGCGTTTGCGGGAGGTGAGCGCCGCGAGAAAATCGTCGGGTTGTTGATACTGGTAATTATGCCACTGAAACTGCACATTATAGCGGGTGGTAAACGGCGGTGGCAGGGCGGCGGAGATCGCCGCTGGCGCAAACAGTACGTGGGCGGACGAACAGCCTTCTGCTGCCAGGGTTGTCATCGCGTCTGCCAGACTTGTCTGTAGCCGGTCAGGTGGGTAGTTGTCACCGCCCAGCAGCCTGGGCCCGGTGACCGGCGTAAACGGGGCCGCGCTGATCCATTTCGGGTAGTACGCGTGACCATACTGGTGATAGGCATTGGCCCAGGCATGGTCGAAGACATATTCGCCGTAACTATGGCTTTTCAGGTAGCCCGGCATGGCTGCCACCAGTTCCGCGGACTCCGTTTCAATCAGTAAGTGGTAGGGCTGCCAGCCGCTGGTGCCGCCCACGCTGTGACTGTCTTCCAGCGCGCGCAGAAACGCATAGGACAGAAACGGGCCGCAACCGTCACTCAACCGTTGCCAGTGTGCCTCAGGCACTTCGCCAATGTACTTGATAAAGCGAACACGCAGACCCATGTTAGCGCGGCGGCCTGGGTGCACAGATTGACTGTGATAGCAGGTTCGCTCTATGGTGCGGGCCTGGGACAGGTTTTTCTATTTTCACAAGCAGGTACTGTAAATGCATGATGAGTTAACCCCTGACGATGACCCCACTATTGCTGCTACCGATCGAAAAGTCATTATTGAGTCGATTACTCGCATGCTGGCACGACGAGAGCACTCGCGCAACGAGATCCTGCGTAAGCTGACCCTCAAGGGGGTGAGTGAAACGACGGCTATCCCGGTGCTGGAGGAATTCAGTGAAGCCGGGATCCAAAGTGACAGTCGCTATGCAGAGAGTCGGGCACGGGCGCTGGCGCTGAAGGGCTCCGGTCCCCGCAAAATAGCCGGCGACCTGGCGCAGCACGGGGTGAGCGACGGGCTTATAGAGGAGGCTCTCGCGGCTATCGAGGTGGACTGGTTTGCGCTGGCCCGTGAGGTCAAAGAAAAGAAGTTCGGGCCTGCGCTGGCCGAAGACTACCGGGCACGCATGAAGCAAATGCAATTTCTTCAGTACCGGGGCTTCGCACAAGGCCACATCGATTACGCGGTGTCGGGCGACTAAAAGCTGCGCAACTGCTTAACATGGAGGCGCGTTCCGTGCTATCGTTGCGCCCTTCAGAGGCGCGTGTGTGGGCGTCTGCAGCGCAGGTCACAGCCCGCGGGTTTCGTATTATTTGGAATAGGAAGTTAGGATCTCAATGACATTATCTACAGCTGATATTCGCCAAACATTTTTTGATTATTTCAAACGCCACGGTCATCAGACTGTGTCGAGTTCGTCTCTGGTGCCAGCGGATGATCCAACGCTTCTATTTACTAACGCCGGGATGAACCAGTTCAAGAATCTGTTTCTGGGCACCGAAAAACGCAGTTACACCCGTGCGGTTTCCTCGCAGCGCTGCGTGCGCGCCGGTGGTAAACACAATGATTTAGAAAATGTGGGTTACACGGCCCGCCACCATACTTTCTTTGAAATGCTGGGTAACTTTAGTTTCGGCGATTACTTCAAGCAGCAGGCCATCGAATTTGCATGGAAGTTTCTGACCGAGGAACTGAAATTACCGAAAGAGAAGTTACTGGTCACAGTTTACACAGAAGACGACGAAGCGTTTGATATCTGGGAAAACCACATTGGTGTACCCAAAGAAAAAATCATTCGCATCAGCACGTCAGACAACTTCTGGTCGATGGGCGATACCGGTCCATGTGGCCCCTGTTCGGAAATTTTCTATGATCACGGCGAGCACATCTGGGGGGGACCGCCAGGTACGCCCGAAGAAGATGGCGACCGGTTTATTGAAATCTGGAACCTGGTTTTCATGCAGTATAACAAGCAGGCTGACGGCTCCATGGAGCCACTGCCTAAGCCATCCATTGATACCGGAATGGGGCTGGAGCGGATTTCCGCTATCCTGCAGGACGTGCACAGCAACTATGAAATTGATTTATTCCAGAGCCTGATCAAAGCCGCGGCAGAGGTTGTGGGCAGCAAGGATTTAAAAGACAAGTCACTGCGGGTTATTGCCGATCATATCCGCTCGTGCAGCTTCTTAATTTGCGATGGCGTAATGCCCGGCAACGAAGGGCGCGGGTATGTGCTGCGCCGGGTCATTCGCCGGGCGGTCCGCCACGGTTACAAGCTGGGTGCCGACGGTATTTTCTTCTACAAGCTGGTGGCCGCACTGGCGACAGAAATGGGCGATGCCTACCCAGAGCTGGTCGACCAGCAACCGGTCATTGAAAAAGTATTGCGGGTAGAGGAAGAGCAATTCAGCAAGACACTGGCGCGGGGCATGGCCATGCTGAATGACACACTGGCGAATCTGGACGGCGATACCGTACCCGGTGATGTGGTATTTAAACTCTACGACACCTACGGCTTCCCGGTGGACTTGACCAATGATGTGGCGCGCGAGCACCATATGCAGATTGACGAAGCGGGGTTTGAAGAAGCCATGCAGGCACAACGTGCCCGCGCTCAGCAGGCCAGTCAGTTTGGCGCCGATTACAATGCCCAGCTCAAGGTCGCCCATGAGACTGAATTTACCGGTTACACCGACATTGATGGCGACGCCAATATTGTCGAGCTGATCACCGACAATGCGTTTACCGATACCCTCAGTGACGGACAGGAAGGTGTGGTCGTACTGGATAGCACCCCGTTTTATGCCGAGGCTGGTGGGCAAAGCGGTGACAGTGGCGTCTTAAAAGTGGCGGGCGGTGAATTTGTGGTGGCGGATACCCAGAAAATGGGCAATGCGTTTGCTCACCGGGGCGTCGCAAAAGGCACTATCCGTAAAGGCGAGCGGGCTAAAGCGATTATTGACAATGCCAATCGTGAAGCCATTAAGAAAAACCATAGTGCAACGCACTTACTGCATGCTGCATTGCGTGAAGTGCTGGGCGACCACGTCACGCAAAAAGGCTCGCTGGTTGAAGCGGAACGGATGCGGTTTGACTTTTCTCATTATGAGTCTGTGACCCAAACGCAGCTTAATCAGATTGAAGTGCGGGTAAATGAAGAAATCCGCGCTAACCATGCCCTGCAAACCGAACTGATGGACCTGGAACAGGCTAAAGCGTCGGGAGCCATGGCGCTGTTTGGTGAAAAATACGATGAAAAAGTGCGTGTGGTGACCATGGGGCCGTTTTCCGTGGAGCTGTGTGGCGGTACGCATGTGAACCGCACCGGGGATATCGGTTTGTTCAAGATTACCAGTGAGGGCGGCATTGCGTCAGGCGTGCGCCGGATTGAAGCCATTACCGGTGAGGCGGCCCTGCACTTCGTACAGCAACAACAACAGCTGGTAGATCGTGTCGCCGGCATGCTGAAAACCGACAGCAGTGGCCTGGCTGAGCGTGTGACAGCCTTGCAGGAACAGGCGCGCAGCCTTGAAAAAGCGTTAAGCGCAGCGAAGCAGAAACTGGCCAGTCAGCAAGGCGCTGACATGCTGGCCAACAAAACCCAAATTAACGGCGTAAACGTGCTGGTGTCTAAGCTTGAGGGCGTGGAAGCAAAGGCGCTGCGGGGCATGATGGACGATATAAAAAACCGAATCGGCGATGGCGTCGTATTATTAGGTGTTGCTAATGAAGGCAAGGTGAATTTAATTGCCGGAGTGACTAAGTCGTTAACATCAAAGGTGAAAGCCGGCGAGCTGGTCAACTTTGTTGCTGCGCAGGTAGGCGGCAAAGGGGGCGGGCGCCCCGACATGGCCCAGGCCGGTGGTGATAATCCAGCGCAACTGGAAGCCGCACTGAACTCGGTTAACGCGTGGCTTGAAGATAAGCTATAATCGCAAAAATATATTTTATTTTCAGTGAGTTTTTGAAGTGACACAAGAACACGGAATCACTGTACCGTTGCTGGGTCGTGCCAGACAGTGGTTTTTGGTAGGGATATGTTCGTAAATAAGGAACAGGAGCAAACGAATGCTTATTTTGACTCGTCGTGTAGGTGAAACCCTGATGGTTGGTGACGACGTCACCGTGACTGTCTTGGGCGTGAAAGGGAATCAGGTACGAATTGGTGTGAATGCACCGAAAGAAGTATCGGTGCACCGTGAAGAAATTTATATGCGCATCCAGGCTGAAAAGAATGGTCAGCCCGGTAGCCCGGATAAAGAGTAATCGCTAACAGAAAGGCCGGTGTAAACCGGCTTTTTTGTATTAAAACGTTTATTTTACTGGTTTTTTGCACAATTCGTTTAAAATGCAGTCATGCGGTAGATTTTCTGGAAAAATGGTTTGACTACGCGCAGGGGATGCGTAAAATGCACCCCGCAGTCACGGAGAGGTGGGTGAGTGGCTGAAACCAGTTCCCTGCTAAGGAACCATACGCATTACGCGTATCGAGGGTTCGAATCCCTCCCTCTCCGCCATTATTCGTTGATAGTGGCAGTCAACAACAAGTTTTGCGCGTGTGTAGCTCAGCTGGATAGAGTACCTGGCTACGAACCAGGCGGTCGGAGGTTCGAATCCTTCCACACGCGCCATTACTTTTAAAAGTGTCACCTTTTGTAGTAAAATACAAAAGTAAACAGTTTACGCGTGTGTAGCTCAGCTGGATAGAGTACCTGGCTACGAACCAGGCGGTCGGAGGTTCGAATCCTTCCACACGCGCCATATTGAAAGCCCACCTTAACAGGTGGGCTTTTTTTTGTTTCGTGATGTCGGATTGCCAGCCCCTCGCAGAGCTCGGGTCGCTGCGCCGGCGCAAGCCAAACAGTTGGCTTGCTGGTGTCCGGCTTCGCCCTTCCACACGCGCCATATAAGAAAACCCACCCTTGCGGTGGGTTTTTATATCTGTTTGGAGGATGGGAACCGGTAAGAGGTTC
>JBPEWW010000057.1:0-6675 GCA_052032275.1 Alteromonas sp.
CCTAACGCCAGGACATCCACTTTCAGCAACCCCAGTGTCTCCAGGTCGTCTTTGTCCCACTGGATCACCGTACGTTCAGGCATAGAGGCATTTTCGATGGGCACCAGCTCGTGTAACGGACCAGAAGAAATGACAAAGCCGCCGACATGCTGGGACAGGTGCCTGGGGAAACCCAGCAAACTTTCAACCAGCTCAACCAGTTGCTTAACTGCGGCATTGTCAGCCGCCAGCCCGAGCTGACTGAGCTGAGTCTGCCAGGGCATTGTACGATCCCGGCGGTTTATTTTTTTAATAATGTAGTCCAGTTGCGACTCGGCAAAGCCCAGTGCCTTGCCGACATCACGAAATGCACTTTTAAAGCGATAACAGATGACTGTGGCGGCCAGGGCGGTACGTTCCCTGCCGTATTTTTGATAAATATACTGGATCACTTCTTCCCGCCGTTCGTGCTCAAAGTCCACATCGATATCGGGCGGCTCGTCCCGCTCTTTGGAAATGAAGCGCTCAAACAGCACATTGATTTGACGGGGATCCACGGCGGTAATTTCCAGGCAATAGCACACCACCGAGTTTGCTGCAGAGCCCCGGCCCTGATACAAAATAGCCTGGGACTGGGCGAACTGCACAATGTCGTACAAAGTCAGAAAAAAGTACTCGTATTGCTGGTCGGCAATCAGGGTCAGTTCTTTTTCGATCAGCTGACGGATGTCTTCACTTACGCCTTCAGGAAAGCGTCGCTGGATCCCGGTTTCGACACATTCCCGCAGATAGGAGGCGGGGGTATGCCCTGCCGGCACCAACTCAGCCGGGTACTGATATTTGAGCTCCTGTAACGAAAATTCGCACTGTGCGGCCAGCGCCGATGCCGCCTGGATCCAGTCAACCGGATACAGTTTTCGCATCTTGTGGACGGGCCGGAGCGCGCGTTCAGCATTGGCCAGCGCCTGTTGCCCCAGTCTGGCGACGGTGGTGCCCGCCCTGATAGCATGCAGCACATGCTGCGTGGGCAGTCTGTCACGGTGGTGCATAAGTACCCCTGTGCAGGCGACCACCGGCAATGAATACTGCTGGCTCAGGCGGGTGTAATTGTGGAAGCGATCATGATCTTCGCCATCCAGTAATCGCTGGGCCGCTATCCAGCTGCGCTGGCCGTGAAAACGCACCAGCCAGCTGGCCCGGGCCTGATCGGTCTCAGCTTGCCCGCTGGGTAGCCAGAGGATAAAGCAGTGCCTGATTGAGGCCAGATCCCACTCTTCCAGTATATAGTCGCCCTTGTCCGCCCGGCGCCGGGCCTGGGTAATAATCCGGCAAAGTTCAGTGTAGGCGGCACGGTCAGGGCAGAGCAGCACAAACTCAAAATCGTGATAACGAAAGTAGCTGCCAACAATCAAGTGCACGGGCAGGTTTGAGCGTTTGATTTCAGCATAAGCCCGCACGACCCCGGCGACAGAACATTCGTCGGTGATGGCCAGCGACTGGTAGCCTAAAAAAGAGGCGGTCGTGACCAGCTCTTCCGGTGAAGATGCCCCGGTGAGGAAACTGAAGTTTGACTGACAAAAGAGTTCACTGAACATAGCTATTCAGGCGTACAGCCCCTGTACCCACCATTGTTGGTGTTCGTCGCGATACACTTGCAGATAGCGACCTGCCTCCGATTTCGCTACAAAGTAATCCCGTTTTACCGGCTGGCTGTCCCACCAGCCCGTGTGAATGCGTACAGGGCCAAAAGTAATCTGAGTGGGGGTGGTGAGCGGCGTGGGCGGATCCAGTAAAAATGCGGGCTGCCAGCGACTGGGACGGTCAGGCTCGGGTAAGTCATCTGGCTGACTAAGCTTTTCCACCCGGTGCGCATTCGCCAGCTGTGGCTGGCTTACACTGTGCTCACCCAGCCGGGCCTTTAACCGGGACAGCAGTTGTTGATGGGCAAAGTACTGTTGCCGATCTTCAAAAAAGTCGCCACTGTCCGGGTTGAGGGGCTCCAGGTGTTGCACGTCCAGGCCCAGGCTGATCACGGGGGCACGGAGTTGAACCGTGTCGAGTTGCAACGCGGTAAGCGAATACCATTGCTCAGCCTGAAACTGCGGCACCGCGGCGCGAATGCTCAGGGTATCGGCCTCAGTCTCACGGTAGTAAAGGGTAAAACACAGCGTGCTGGTACAGCGGTTACTCAGCCTTAAATAGACGCAGAGCTCGTCCAGCAACCCTTTGATGTACGGCAACAGATGCTGGGTATTCTCTATCTCATACCCCACTTCCAGACGCCGGTGAAAGGTGGTGCCGGGGCGGTACAGCGGGTGCGTGGGAAAGGTTTCTCCCCGCACTGCGGTGAGATAACGTATTAGCTGATTGGGAAAACGCTGACCCAGCTCAGCCAGCGGCAATGCCAGCAGCTGCTTGACCGTCTGGATCCCCACGCGCTTTAAGGCTGCGGCTTGCTTATTGTCAAGCTGCAAACAGGCCACCGGACAGTCTGCCAGACGACTGCGTATCGCGTGCTCCCCGGTTAGCAGGGTATTGTTGCCTGCCATTGCCAACACACGGGCACACTCCACCGACCAGCCACAGCCAAAAGCGAACGTTACTCCCATGGGGGATAATTCACGGGTGAGCGTGGACCAGGTGGCGTCCAGGGTACCGTAATAGTGGCGGAGGTTATCCAGACGCACAGCCAACGCGTCCGGGTTAACCACCACAATATCCGAGGCAACCTGATATAACCGGGCCGCGATGGCCTGCAAATGCGCCTGTTCAGTCTCCTGCGAATAATTCACTATGCGCAGGCTGGCAGCCAGCGCAGCGGCGTGAGCCAGGCCCATTCCCGGTTTCAGGCCCGCCGCCAGGGCAACATCATTACATTGCTGAAGGGTGTTATGCCGGGGGTGATAAACCACCACCGGCGCGTGCTCAGGCTGATCGGCCGTGCGCGCGAGAAAGTCCAGCGTCAGCCGGGTAAACCGAAGATAGACCCACAACATGGCGTAGCCTAACCCACCGATGACAGGTGCTTGGGCCTGGCGGGGGTACCCGTCATGGCTTGGGTAATGGCCGCATTGGTTGGCGTATGCCGTAACGGCACAGTGATCTCCCGGGCTGTCCGGCCACCCTGCTGTTTCACTATATCAATGCTCAGGCCATGCGCATGTGCCGCCAGCTTAAGATCCAGTGCAACAGGCAGCCCTGCTTCAATATGATCAGCCTGGAAGGCCAGGCACAGGGCGTGATTGTAACTGGCCGCCACCTGCAGTCGGCGGGCCTGTTTGGCAGACAGGACAGGGGTCCAGAGTAACACGCAGTGACAAGCGCCACTTTTCAGTGATTGCTCAGCCGCCCAGAGGGCGTCGTCCGGTGTACTGTTTATCGAAAAGACCTGCGATAAGGGGAGGCCAAACTGGTGTAACCACGGCGATTGCAACTGGCCAGGCGGATTGATAAACGCACACAGCTTATGTTGACGGTAGCCGGTGAGCACTCCTTTAAACACAGCCAGCTCGCCAACGCCCGCTACCGTCTGCACGCGCACCAGTCCGGCAGCGGGCAGGCCGCCGGCAAGGTGGCGATCAAGGATAGCGTGTCCGGTGGCAAGCTTTTCGCTGGGCGCGGCGGTGTCCCGACCACGCCAAATCAGCGGATGCTTACTTATTTCAGAGAGTAATTCAGCCATAACCATATAATACTGTACGTATGTACAGTATTATAGGTCAGTCCGGTGGAGGATCAAGCAGGTTACGAGGCTTTGGCTTCAGAGTCTTGATCTTCTTCTGAATTTTTATGTTCCCCGTTGAGGTTATTGGTCATGTTATTCATGGCGGTGGTAAAGGCATCGGGGGTATTTTTAGTCCAGGATAGCCGCACATCGCTGGGCTGGTTTTTTATCAGGTTCTTCAAATCCAGCATGCTGATTTGATAAGGCTGCATCGATTTTTTAACGGCTTCTTCCACGGTCGCGCCCTTTTCACAGCAGTCCATCATGATACGGGAATACTGATTGGCCAGGGCGCAGGCCGCGGCATACTCTTCTTCGTTAATTAATTTTTTCTGGTGCGCCCGTTCCACCCGTGAAATAAAAATCTGTTGTAAATTGTTGGTCACCACCACCAGGCTGGTAAAGGCATACCTGACTTTACTGGCGTTGGTTTTCGCCGAGTGGCGGGTCAGCGCCAACTCACGTTGCATGTTCTGACCACGCACTATCAGAAAAGTCACTAATATCACCAGACCCGCTATCACGCTTCCCAGAATGATCATCATTGTGAGGCCTCCTTTTGCGCGTCTATAAAGTCGTGAATGTTTTCTTCCAGTACGTAAAGCGGGACAGAGCCATGGGCCAGCACCGCATTATGAAACTTACGCACATCGAAGCTGGCGCCCAGCTCCTGTTCGGCACGCTCACGCAGTTGCTTAATTTTTATTTCGCCAATTTTGTAGGACAGCGCCTGGGCGGGCCAGGAGATATACCGGTCAATTTCGGTGCGCACGTTATGTTCGGACAACGCGGTGTTTTTCATCATGTACGCCAGGGCCTCATCCCGGCTCCAGCCGAACATATGCATGCCGGTGTCCACTACCAGCCGGCACGCCCGCCACATCTCGTAGCTTAACCGGCCAAAATCATCGTAAGGGTCTTCATACATGCCCACCTCAATGCCCAGAAACTCCGAATACAACCCCCAGCCTTCACCAAATGCCGAAATGTAGGTGTCCTGGCGCACCTTCGGCAGGTCAGCCAGTTCCGCCGCCAGGGAGATCTGCAAATGGTGGCCGGGCACTGCTTCATGCAGGGTTAGCGCTGGCAGCGCGTACAGCGGGCGCTTGTCCAGTGCGTAGGTATTTACCCAGTAATAGCCGGGTTGATCATCCCGGGCCGGGTGAATATAACGGCCGGTGGTATATTTAGGCGCGATGCTTTCCGGCACCGGTGCCACCCCGTAGGGAGTCCGGGGTAACAGCTCAAACAGTTGGGGCAGGCGCGCGTCCATTTGCTTGGCAATGTAGGATGCCTCTTTTAACAGTTCTTCAGCGCTACTGGCATAAAACTGCGGATCGGTGCGTAAAAACTTAATAAAGTCATCAATGCTGCCCTCGTAGTCGAGCGCGTCGACAATGCCCTGCATCTCTGCCCGGATACGCTTCACTTCCTGTTTGCCCAGCTCATGAATTTCGCGGGGGGTCATATCGGTGGTGGTGTAGTGCTTCGCACGGTTGCGGTACAGCGCCGCGCCGTTCGGCCAGTCTTTGGCGGCAATGGTATCTTTGGCAGCCGGAATATACTCGCGGGTCAGGAAGTCGTACACCTGCTGATAGGCCGGCACGACCTGGTTCATGATGACATCGCCGGCGCGCTTAGTTAGTGAGGCTCGGGTGGCCTCGTCAAAATGTGCCGGAAACTGCGTGAACGGGCTGTAAAACTGACTGTCAGCCGGATCTTCTACAATGTAAGGCAGTACTGAGTCCTCAAACCCTTTCAGCACCACTTTAGGCTGGCTGTACCCCTTCTCCAGCCCGGTGCGCATGTAACGAATTTGCTGGTCGAAATAGCCACCTAAGGCGCTCAGCCGGCTCAGGTAGTCGTGATAATCCGGTACGGTTTTGAACATCACACTGTTAGGCAGCGCACTCATCGCACTGTGAAAACCGTATTCGGATGTAATGGGCACCAGATGAGCTTCGAAACGGTATTCATCCAGATAATTATTTATGCGGTACTGCTGCATTAACAGCGAAATACGGTCTTCTTTTGACAGCGACCCGGCATCAATGGCCTGCAGTTTTTCGGCAAACTGCTGCCACTGCTGGTGCTGGCGTGCTAACGCGGAGGGCGAAATGTCTGGCAGCTTATCGTTGAAACCGGTTATCCCTTCACGGCTGGCCATGATGGGCGAAATACTCAGTTCGTATTGCCAGATTTCATCCAGCAGGGTGTGCAGTGTCTGATTGGAATGCGATGCCGCCAGACTGTTAACGGAACCCGTCACCAGCATGATCACCGCCATTAGCAGTATTGAAGAAGTGCGCGTAAGCATAATGTCTCCGGCAACACGTCCCGGCGCGGGCGTATTACTCTTTTTTAGGTGTATAAATAGGGTTTGGGAACGCGGTTACTTTATCAGACAACTGACTGATTTTGGCGGTTCCTTGTCGCTTTACCGCGTCAATGCGCAATACATTGTGCATGGGCACATAGGTACTGGTGACATCAGCAAATTCATCTTTTAAGCGTTCGTGGCTTGGATCGACCACCACGCTGGTGTGGGTGTTCCAGACAAAATCACCAATTTCGATAAAACCGAACAGACTGCCCTGGGACAATTCGCGTACGTACAGCTCATAGCGTTCGCCATTACTGACAAACTGCACACGATAAACGGGCTCAGGTTTGTTACTCATGAAAGGGCTTTCCTCACTGCTGACCCCTGCGAAAACTGGCAGGCAGGTACCAGATATTACCCCGAATTCACGGTGCGCTGCAAAGGGCAGTGCCGGTTTGCATCCGGGCAGGTGTGGCCGGCGGCCGGTCCGGGAGATACTGCCCTGGTACCGGGGTCATTTATCCTGCTGTCAGGGCATATAACGCAAAGCCGGTGATGCCAAATTGGCTAATCTGACCAGCTGCGTTAACATGCATGCTGGATGAATTACTAAACAGATGATTATGATAAAAAAAGCACTACTGGGTGG
>JBPEWW010000058.1:0-3128 GCA_052032275.1 Alteromonas sp.
GCCCAATCAGAAACGCTGGAAACCCGGTTTGAAGAAAATGAATTTAAACTGGCCGATCTCAATGGTGCATTAGACAACCGCCTGGGCTCACTGAAAGAGCTGTTTGGTGTGTTACAGCAAGTGGCGGGTGATACCAAGAACAAATTCCATAACTCAATGATTTCGGCACAAATCCCGGGCCGTTCGGCATTCCTTGACGAAATGGCACAGGAAATGGGCTCAAGCTCGAAGCTGGCCTCTATCGAAGAAATCGAGCGTGTCTGGTTTGAGATGCAGCGCGAGATGACTGAATCGGGCAAAGTGACCAAATTTGATACTGCGGTGGTGGAAGCCGGCGGTGAAAAGGTCAATAAAGAAGTGGTGCGGGTTGGTCCGTTTGCGCTGGTCTCAGACGGAAAGTACCTGGATTACAACGGCGCAACCGGCACGGTATCCGAGCTGGTGCGTCAGCCCGCCGACCGTTACATGGACTCTGCGGAAGAACTGCAGGAGTCTGACGGCAAACTGGTAGAGTTTGGTATCGACCCCACGGGCGGTTCAATCCTTGGCTTACTGGTACAGGCGCCGAACCTGCAAGAGCGTGTAGAGCAAGGCGGAGTTGTAGGTTACATCATTCTGATTGTGGGTGCCTTTGGTTTACTGCTGGCCATTGAACGCCTGATTTCACTGACCATCATTCGCACCAAGGTGAATAAACAGCTGAAGTCGAAGAGGCTCAAGAGCACCAATCCGCTGGGCCGGGTACTGAAAGTGCGCGAGAAGTATCCGGAGGCTGACACCGAAGCACTGGAGCTGCACCTGACTGAAGCCATTCTGGGTGAAGTGCCTAAGCTCAGTCGTAACCTGACCATCATCAAAATTATCTCGGTGGTTGCCCCGCTGATGGGTCTGCTGGGTACGGTAACCGGTATGATCAATACCTTCCAGGCGATTACCCTGTTCGGTACCGGTGACCCGAAACTGATGGCGGGCGGTATTTCGACGGCGCTGGTAACCACGGTACTGGGTCTGGTTGTGGCAATCCCAATGACACTGCTGTACGCCATGCTCAATACCCGCAGTAAAAACATTGTATACATCCTTCAGGAGCAGGCATCGGGCGTTATCGCTGAGCGCGCTGAGCGGAGCTAACCATGATTATCGAGTTTCTGGAAGCAATTCGCGATTTCACAGAGTCCGGCGGTCAGGTTCTCCTGGCCATCGGGGTGCTGATATTCGTTATGTGGCTTTTGATCCTCGAGCGTGCCATGTACCTGCTTGTCTGGCACAAAAAAGCCAAGAAGAATGCCATCAAAACGTGGAAAGCCCGCGATGATCGCTCTTCCTGGTTCGCCGAGCAGGTACGTCAGAAAACCATTTCACAACTGACCATGCGCCTGAATGGCAGCATCCCCATCATCCAGGCGCTGGTGGCGCTGTGTCCGCTGCTGGGGTTGATGGGTACGGTAACCGGCATGATCGAAGTCTTCGATGTGATGGCTATTTCCGGTTCGGGTAATGCCCGCTCCATGGCATCCGGGGTGTCGAAAGCGACTATCCCGACCATGGCCGGCATGGTGGGCGCGCTGTCCGGCGTGTT
The DNA here is from genome assembly GCA_052032275.1 of Alteromonas sp. Classification (GTDB taxonomy): domain Bacteria; phylum Pseudomonadota; class Gammaproteobacteria; order Enterobacterales; family Alteromonadaceae; genus Alteromonas. The sequence continues at coordinate 1,580 of JBPEWW010000058.1, forward strand.
TGCCGCCACCTGGCTGAACCGCATGGTGAAATCTGAACGCACGCATCTCGAGGATGCATTGATTATTCAACGTTAATGCCCGGTGGCATTAAGGTAAGGACCTTATTATGAAGCAGCATTTTCAAAACCTGGTGGATGAAGAAGAAGCAAACATCGACATGACGCCCATGTTGGACGTGGTGTTTATTATGCTGATCTTCTTCATTGTGACCGCGTCTTTTGTTAAAGAGGCCGGCATTGATGTTAACCGCCCGGAGGCCGCCACTGCGGTGAAAAAAGACCGCGCTAACATCCTGATCGCGATCTCGGATAAAGGCGAAATCTGGATCAATAAGCGGCAGATAGACGTGCGTGCGGTGCAGGCCAATATTGAACGTCTGCATGCGGAAAACCCCCAGGGAACAGTGGTCATTCAGGCGGATAAAAAAGCCACCACAGAAACCCTTATTAAAGTGATGGACGCGTCACGTGCAGCCGGGGTTTACGATGTCTCAATTGCAGCGCAAGAGCCATAAGCCATGCCACGTTATTTGATTGCGTTTTTAGCTTCTCTGGGCATTACGCTTGGGTTGTTCTTTCTGATGTCGTCACTCATCAAAATGGGTGGCAGTGCACTGACCGAGCCACCCAAAGGAAGTGTGCTGGATTTTGTCAGAGTGAAGCAGGAAGAGCAGGTCGAGAAAAAAGACCGTAAGCCGAAGAAGCCACCCAAGCCTAAAGAGCCACCGCCGCCCATGGAGCAGCCACAAATGGACTCGCCCACGCCTAACGCGGATAGCGCGGGGATGGATTTCGCTGCTGACGTAGGGGATGACATATCGCTGGAAGGCGGGCTGGCCCTGGATTCCGGTGACGGCGAATACCTGCCCATCGTCAAGGTATCGCCAGTTTACCCGCGACGTGCCTTACAGCGTGGTATTGAAGGCTTTGTGATTGTCGAGTTCACCGTCACCAAACAAGGCGCGGTACGTGACCCGGTGGTGGTCGAGGCCGACCCCGAGGGTATCTTTGAGCAAGCCGCCATCGATGCTGCCACTAAGTTCAAATACAAACCACGGGTGGTGAATGGTGAAGCCACAGAGGTGTCTGGGGTACAGAACCGCATCACCTTCCAGATTGACGGGTAAGTGCGATGAATAATGCATTAGTTAAAACAATCCGTAGTGCGCTGGTTGGTTCAGCTTTGCTGCTGACCGCTGCTCCGACGCTGCTCGTGGCAACGCACGCGGTGGCGCAAGCACAGCCAGAGCAGGAGCCAAAAGCCAGCGATAAGCAAACCCGGCGCGTGCCCACTCTGCGATCAACCGTTTACGAGCAGCTTTCCCGGGCGCAGACTGCGGCCGATGAAGAAGGCGATGTGGAAGAAGCCCTGTCGATTTTGCAGGAGGTGGAGAGCAAAGACTATTCCATGAATAGTTATGAACGCGCCATGATGCACAATTTCTACGGCTTCATTTACTACAACGATGAACAGTATGAAAAAGCGCTGGCGGAGTTTGAGCAGGTCGTTGAGCAGCAACCCATCCCGGTGAAGTTTGAGATGACAACG